>NZ_JBSFJV010000011.1:0-126663 GCF_053598235.1 Kitasatospora sp. NPDC001159 | reverse complement strand
TGCTACGACCCCGCCACCCATCAAGCCAACAACAAGATCAACAGGCCCGCCGAGACGGCCCTGGCGGCATAGGGGTTGACTCAGGAAACTCATCGGTCCTCGTCGCTCCCGGCCACGGCCGGGCCGAGGTCGGCGGGGAGGTGGGCGACGGCCAGCGCGACGGCCTCCTGCGCGGTCGCGGCCTCGGCGATCAGGCCGTCGTGCGGGAACCGCTGGACCCGGTAGGGGCGGCCGTTGTGGGCGGGGACGATCGCGACCTCCGCCCTGGACGGGGCGCCGGTGCGGGCCCGGAAGCCGAGCGTCCAGTGGCTGGAGAAGGGGTAGAGCTGCCGCAGCCTCGGTTCCGCGTGGGCGGCCTCCACCAGCAGGCCGAACTCCGTGAACTCGGGCTCGTCGGCCGCCTCTTCCCAGATCCGGCGCCACTGCGCTTCGACCGCGGCGGCGGGCCCGCGCTCGTGCGCCTCCGCGAGTTCCGTGAACTCCAGGAAGGGCAGCTGTTCGCACAGCTCGCGCAGGCTCTTCCCACTCCCCCAGGCCACTCCGGCCCGGACGACGTCCCGGAGGTCCGTCGTTCCCCCCTCGATCATCCGAACGCCTCGGCTCCAGCCCGTCACGCCGAACCAGCGTTCCCTGGAACCGATGTAGACGTCGAGCGGCTTGCGCTCGGGGACCGTGGCCGCGATGCCCGCGGAGGTGTCGCCCCAGTTCCCGGGCACCACGGTGAGGTCCACGGCCAGCTCGGCGGCGGTCCGTTCCAGCGCGGCGGCGAGGCTGCCGGCGGCGCCCAGGTCGGGGTAGAAGTCAGGGTCCATCACCACAGTCTGACGATACGACTTCCGTAAGCCCAGAAAACGGCCTGATCCCATCGCTTCCGAATGGACCCGGCGGAGACCGGTTTTCCGCCGCCGAGGGCAGGGGTAGGGCCGAGACGTTCGCACTCCGACCATCCCCAGTCCGATGCGGAGGCGAATCTTTGAGATCCTTACGGAAAGGACTTAGCATGAACAGGATCGTCCGCAACGCACTCGCGACCGTCGTGCTGACGGGCGCCCTCACCGCCGCCGTCGCGCCCGTCGCCATGGCCGCCGAGCAGACCCGGTCGGTGGCCGGGGTGCAGGCACAGGTCCGCAACCCGAAGACGGTCAAGGCCGACGCGTACAACCAGGCCCGCAGCATCCTGGCCAATGCCGGCAGCCAGACCGCCGCCAAGTCCCACCCGATCCACGGCAAGAACGATGTCCCGGTCTCCTACGGCACCAGCCTGCTCGCCTCCGCGCGCGACGAGTTCCGGGCCGCGGACAAGAACCTGCCGCCGAAGGACAAGAAGTCCGACATGTCGATCGCGCACTACAACGCCATCCACAGCGCGGCCAAGACCATGGGCATCGACACCTGGTGACGGCCCCGGCCTGACAACAACCCCAGTCTCCTCCGAACGGGGCCCGGCACTCCTCCAGAAGACGGAGAGCCGGGCCCTTCGTCCGGAGGAGGACCGCCGGCAGCCGCCGATGCGAGCGTGACCGGCATGACCACAACTCATCCGTCCCGCCGCCGGATCAGCACGCGGATCGGCGCACGGGTCGCCGCTGCCGCCCTTGCCACCGCCACCGTCGCCGCGCTCGCGCCCAGCGTCGCGGCCGCCACCCCGGTTGTCCCGCCGCAGGGCTCGGCCGACTTACGACCCGAGCTGAACGCCATGGTCGAGCAGGGCGGCAGCACGGCCGCGTTCGCGGAGATCCGCGACCACGGCCGGGTCACCTGGCGCGGCGCGGCCGGCAGCGCCGACCTGGACACCGGCCGACCGGCGCGCGCCGACGGGCGGTTCAGGATCGCCAGCGTCACCAAGACCTTCGTCTCCACCGTCACCCTCCAGCTGGTCGGTGAAGGGCGGATCAAGCTGGACGACCCGATCGGGCACTACCTGCCCGGCACCGTACCCAACGGCGACCACATCACCGTCCGCCAACTCCTCAACCACACCAGCGGGCTGCACAACTACCTGGACGACCCGCACGTCCGCTCCAACACCGAGGCGGGCAACCGGGAGTTCCTCGCCACCGGACGCTGGATCGAGTACACGCCGGAGCAGCTGCTGGCCATCGGCACCGCCATGCCGCCCTACTTCGCGCCCGGGCAGGGATGGCACTACTCCAACACCAACTACGTCGTCGTCGGCATGCTCATCGAGCAGGTCACCGGCCGCAGTTGGCGGGAGGAGGTGGCTGACCGGATCACCCGGCCGCTCGGACTGCGCCACACGTCCATGCCCGGCTCCTCCACGGCGATCCCCGGACCGCACGCGCACGGCTACTTCAAGTTCCCCGAGGGCCCGGGGGACGTCACCCGGCTCTCCCCGACCATCGCGGACGCGGCCGGCGCCGGGATCTCCACCGTCGACGACCTCAACCGCTTCCACGAAGCGCTGTTCGGCGGCCGGCTGCTCGCCCCGGCGCAGCTCACCGAGATGACCACCACGGTGCCGGTCCCCGGCGGCAACGGCGGCGAGTACGGGCTCGGCGTGACCCGCGACAACCTCTCCTGCGGCCAGGTCTGGGGCCACCCCGGCGACATCCCCGGCTACTCGACCGCCGTGCTCGGCACCCGGGACGGCAGCCGGCAGCTCACGCTGTCGTACAACGAGTACGACAAGAGCGACTCTGCCAAGTCCGACCGGCTCTACCGGGCCGTTCTGGAGAAGGCGCTCTGCGGCAAGGCCTCCGGCTGACGGTAGGCGGGCTCCGCACGCCCGGACGGCTCACCGGGCGTGCGGGGCCCGCCGGCCTTCGCGACTCACATGACCGACCTGGCCGACCTGACCGACCTGACCGAACCGGCCGACCTGACCGAACCGGCGGAACGAGCGGTGGAGCGGGGCCGCCGTGGCGAAGACGAAGAGCCCGAAGAGGGTCATCACCGGCAGGCCGACGAACCGGAGGTAGTCCAACGGGTGGTGGACGAGGCCGTCCCAGTTCCCCCACCAGTTCGCGAGCAGGTCGGCGACCATGATGCCCGCGCCGAGGAGCGGACCCGCCGGACGCGCCCGGGCGACCCAGCCGGCGGCGAGCGGGTCGAGGACCAGCAGGGCGTGGAAGAGCAGTTGGCTCGGCAGCGGCCAGGAGTGGTAGGCGTGCAGGCCGCCGGTGAACACGTCGTAGGCGTGCGCGCCGGTCCCTTCGAGGAACCCGATCACGTACACCGCTGCCACCCACCGCGCCCAGCGTGGCTGCGTCCCCCATCGCATGGCACCACTCTAGGCCGCGGCCGCCGAGGGGCCGGGACGGCCGAGCTCTACCGCGTCGTCACCCGGGGCTCGCTCAGGCTGCCGTCCGGGCGGACGTCGAAGACCGTGAGCGCCTTCCGCCCCGTCACCGTGATCTGGTCCGGCCCGGACCAGTCCACGCGGACGAAGTCGTCGGCACTGGTGTCCCAGACCCCCATGCTCCAGTGACGGGCGGACCAGCCGTTGCCGGCCACCACTTCCACCCGGTAGACCGGGTCGATCGAGAAGGCGACATTGGTGACGGTCAGCACCCGGTCCGGGCGGTTCGGGCTCACGAACCGGTCGACCCGCCCGCCGTAGCCGCCGAACACATACGTCATCACCGCGAGCGGCAGCCCGAGGCAGACGAGCGCCGCCAAGCCCCCCGCGAAGCCGATCTGCGACCGCCTGGTGCGGAATTCGAGCTCGACCATCAGCGAGGCCACGACCAGCACGACCGCCGCACCGACCAGCAGCAACGGGCGGTTGAACCACCGCTCGACCTCCACCAGCCCGCCGGATCGGGAGGCGTGCCGGCCCGGCAGGTACGCGAGGAGCGCTGCCAGCGCCACGCCTCTGAGCCACCACGCGATCTGCTTGCGGCGCCTCGCCGTCATCCGTGCCCCCGAGCGATCTTTTGCCGATCTTTGGCGCGGACTTTACTACGACGGACTGTCAACACAACGGCCCGGGCGGCGGGTTGTCCCGCCGCCCGGGCCTGGTGGGCTACCGGCCGTACCCCCGTCACCGCCGGTAGAAGACCCTCCGCGACCAGAGGTAGCCGACCAGCGTGAGGCCGGTGCACCAGGCGAGGGCACTCCAGGCGCTGGTACCGATCCCGGTGCCCATCAGCAGTCCGCGCAGAGTCTCGATGATGGGAGTGAAGGGCTGGTACTCGGCGAACCACCGCAGCACGGTGGGCATCGAGTCCGGCGGGACGATCGCGCTGCCGATGAACGGCAGGAACGTCAGCGGCAGCGGGGTGTTGCTCGCGCTCTCCGGTGTCTTCGACACCAGTCCGATCCCCGCCGATATCCAGGTCAGCGCCAGGGTGACGAAGAGCAGCAGCCCCGCGGCCGCGAGCCACTCCACCGGGCCGGCGCTCGACCGGAACCCCATCGCGAAGGCTGCGGCGATCACGAACACCAGCGCGACCACCGTCTGGATCACGCTGCCCACCACGTGCCCGGCCAGGAACGCCGACCGTGATATCGACATCGTCCGGAACCGGTTGACGATCCCCTCCGTCATGTCGACGCACACGCCCACCGCGGTGGCGACCGATCCCGCCGTCGCCGTCATCAGCACGATCCCCGGCGTCACGTAGTCGATGTAGCTCCCGCCGCCGATGCCCGCCCCCAGCGCGCCCCCGAAGGCGTAGTTGAAGAGCAGCAGCATCATCACCGGCATGACCACGACGGAGAAGGTCATCGCCGGATACCGCTGCGCCCGCTTGAGGTTGCGCCGCAGCATGGTCAGCGAGTCGCTGACCACATAGGTCGTCGCGCTCATGCGCCCACCTCGCTTCGCTCGGCGGGGGCATTCGCCCACGCGCACCTCTCGATGATTCGCTCGCTCCGCTCGCTCATCGCGCACCCTCCCCGGTCAGTGTGAGGAACACGTCGTCCAGATCGGCCGTCTCCACGACCAGCGACTCCGCTTGCACGGACGCGTTGTCGAGCGCGTCCAGCACGGCCTTCACGGTGAGAACGGAGTTGTCCCCCGGGATGTCCAGCACCAGGGCCTCGGCGTCGGCCGTGGCGTAGTCGAACAGCGTGGCGGCGGTGCCCAGCCGGGCGGCGTCGGCGAACTGGAGCCGGATCCGCCCGCCGGGGACGATCCGCTTCAGCTCCTCGGCCGTGCCCTCGGCGACGATCCGGCCGCCGTCCAGGACGGCTATCCGGTCGGCGAGCTGGTCGGCCTCTTCCAGGTACTGGGTGGTGAGGAAGATCGTCACCCCGTGGTCGGCGACCAGCCCCCGGATGATCTCCCACATGGTGCGCCGGCTGCGCGGGTCCAGCCCGGTGGTCGGCTCGTCCAGGAAGATCACCTGGGGGTCACCGACCAGCGTCATCGCCAGGTCGAGCTTGCGCCGCATGCCGCCGGAGAAGGTGACGACGGGTTTGCGCGCGGCCTCGGCGAGGTCGAAACGGCTCAGCAGGTCCTCGGCCCGCCTCCGCCCCTCCCGACGGCGGAGGTGGTTGAGGTCTGCCATCAGCATCAGGTTCTCCTCGGCGGTGAGCAGGTTGTCCACCGCCGAGAACTGGCCGGTCACCCCGATCGCCTTCCGCACGCCGTCGGCCTGTCGGACCACGTCGTGCCCGGCCACCTGGGCCGAGCCGCCGTCCGCCGGGATCAGGGTGGAGAGGATCTGCACGGTGGTGGTCTTGCCGGCGCCGTTCGGCCCGAGCAGGGCGAAGACGCTGCCGGCCGGGATGGACAGGTCGATGCCCCTGAGCACCGCCTTGTCCCCGTAGGACTTGGTCAGCCCTACCGCGGAGATCGCCGTCATCAGGCCCTCCGGATGGTGACGCTGCCGACCTGGGTGGTGGCGCGGACCTCGACGGTCTCCCGGGCGTCGCCCGGGCCCTCCGCCTCGCCGAGGCTGTTGCGGACGCCGCCGAACTTGCTGTGCACGTCGAGCCAGGCCGCCGTGCCCTCCGCGATGCCGATCTCCACGTCCCCCACGCCGCTCTGCAGGGTGACCTTGCCCCGGACCACCTGGCCGAGCCGGATGTGGCCGTTCGCCGTCTTGGCGTCCACGCCCGCCCCGGCGAGGCCGACGTGGATCCGGCCGTTGGAGGAGTTGGCGGTCAACTCGCCGTGCACCTCGTCGATCTCGGTGTCGCCGTTGTTGTTCTTGACCGTCAGCGAGCCCCCGACGGAGCCGACCTCGATCCGGCCGCCGCCAGTCACCTCGGCGTCCCCGGCGATCGTGCCGATCCGGACGTCCCCCATGTCGGTCTTGAGCCGCACGCTGTCAGCCCGGTCGATCTGGATCCGGCCCATGGACGTCTTCAGCCGGCAGTCGCCGAGCGGGCCCTCGGTGACGAAGTCCGCCATCGGGGAGTCGGCGTGCACCTCGGAGCCGGAGGGCAGCTCGACCAGGACCTCGATCGAGCCCTTCTTGCTGGAGAACACGGTGCGCTGCTTGGGGCCCTTGAGGGTGAGCCGGCCGCCGGAGAAGCCGACCTGGGTCAACTCGGCGGCCTTGACGTCCGCGTCCCTGGCCGCGTTGGCGGGCCGGACCTCGATCACCGCGTCGGTGCGCTTGCCGGCGCGGATCCGCACCGAGCCGATCTCGAACTCAAGGGAGGCGGAGATCGGTCCGTCGGTCTCGTACGTAGGCATGGCTGTCCCGTCCTCTTGACTCGTGTAGGTGTTCCCGCTGGTCGGAGCGGGGGTGACGTTGAAGGTGCGGAAGGTGGTGCGGAAGTTCGGCTAGTGCGGATGGTGCGGAAGCGTCAGTGGACCCAGCCGGTGAAGCCCTGGCCGCCGACGCTGCGCGAGGTGCGGGTGCCGAGGTCGGAGGCCGGGCGGGCGGCAGGCCGGCCGCCCTCCAGCGCGCCGGCGACGGCACGGACCAGCCAGGCGTTGAGGGAGAGGCCCTCCTGTCCGGCAGCCTCCTCCGCCCGGGCCTTGAGGTTCGCGGGCAGGCGCAGGTTGATCCGGGCGGTGCCCGACTCGTCCGACTCCGGCACCACCGACGGCGTGGCCGACACCACGGGTGGCACCACCGGAGCCATCGGCGACACCACGGATGGCACATCGCCGTGGAAGGCGTCGGAGCCGGGCGGCACGGTCACCACGAACTCGGGGTCGAGCCCGCGCAGCCGCACGTCCACCGAGCCCGGGGCGAGGTCCCGGGTGACTTCGCCCATGGCGGCCGAGAGTGCGTTGAGCAGAGTGAGCCGCACGGCCGACTCCAGCGGGAGCGTCAGCCGGTCGGCCAGCGCCCGGGCTTCCTCCCCGCCGGTAGCGGCGGCCACCGCCAGCTCGTTCCGGAGGTTTTCGACGTACGGCGTGAGGTCCATGGCTTAAGCATGGCACAGCGGTGGTGCCATGTCGAGCCATTTGTGGCACCACTTTGGCTCCACGCCCGGAGCCGCTGGTGGCGCCGCGCGGAAGCACCTGGCGCCGGCACCGCCCCGCACGGCCCGGTGCCGGAAACGCGAGAACGGCGCCGGAAACGGAACCGCCCCGCCGGCCGAAGCCGACGGGGCGGTCACGGGGGAGGGGTCAGCGCTGCCAGCCCGCCAGGTAGGCGTCGATCTCGCCGGTCAGCCGCGCCTTGCCGGCCTGGTCCAGGAAGGAGGCCTCGACCGCGTTGCGGGCCAGCGCCGCCACCCCGGTCTCGTCCAGCCCCAGCAGCCGCGCCGCCACCGTGTACTCGGTGTTGAGGTCGGTGCCGAACATCGGCGGGTCGTCGCTGTTGACGGTCACCAGCAGTCCGGCGTCCACCATCTGCTTGATCGGGTGCTCCTCGATCCGCTCCACCGCCCGGGTGGCGACGTTGGAGGTCGGGCAGACCTCCAGCGCGATGCGGTGCTCGCCCAGGTGGTCGAGCAGCGCCGGGTCCTTGACCGCCTGGGTGCCGTGCCCGATGCGCTCGGCGCCGAGCTCGCGGATCGCGTCCCAGACCGTCTGCGGCCCGGTGGTCTCGCCCGCGTGCGGGACGGCGTGCAGGCCGGCCGCCCGCGCCCGGTCGAAGTACGGCTTGAACTGCGGCCGCGGCACGCCGATCTCCGGGCCGCCCAGGCCGAAGCTGACCAGGCCCTCGGGGGCGAGCTCGGTTGCCAGGCGGGCGGTCACCTCGGCCGACTCCAGGCCGGCCTCGCCCGGGATGTCGAAGCACCAGCGCAGCACCACGCCGAGCTCCTTCTCGGCGCGCAGCCGGGCGTCCTCGATCGCCTCCATGAAGGCGACGTCGGGGATCCCGCGCTTGACCGAGGAGTACGGGGTGATGGTCAGCTCGGCGTACCGGATGTTCTGGCGGGCCATGTCCTCGGCCACGCCGTAGGTGAGCGCGCGGACGTCCTCGGCGTCGCGGACGAGGTCCACGACGCTCAGGTAGACCTCGATGAAGTGGGCGAAGTCGGTGAAGGTGAAGTACTCGGCGAGCGCGGCCGGGTCGGTCGGCACCTTGGACTGGCCCCGGTGGCGGGCGGCCAGGTCGGCGACGACGCGCGGCGAGGCCGAGCCGACGTGGTGGACGTGCAGTTCCGCCTTGGGCATCCCTGCGATGAACGCCTCGATGCTCCGGTCAGCGGTGTTACCGGTGGGGTTTCCGATCCGACTTCCGTCCGGCTGGACCACGGTGGTTCCCTTCTTCCTTCTCCGCGCCTTCTCCCGCGCTTCTACGCGCGTATCAGGCTTGTGGGCCCAGGATAGGCCCAAGTCGGAGCGGCCGACCGGGGACGCCGGGGATCACCCCCCGAGCGCGACCGCCACGGTGTGGATCAGCAGCCCGGCCAGGGCGCCGACCACCGTGCCGTTGATCCGGATGAACTGCAGGTCACGCCCGACGTTGGCCTCGATCTTGCGCGAGGCGTCGTCGGCGTCCCAGCTCGCCACCGTCTCGGAGATCAGCGAGGTGATCTCGGTCCGGTAGGTGTCGACCAGGTACTGGGCGGCGTCCTGCAGCCAGCCGTCCACCTTGGCCTGCAGCTTGGCGTCGGTGGCCAGTCGCTCGCCAAAGCCGCGCACGCCGTCGCGGATGCGCCGGCGCAGTTCGCTGTCCTCGTCCTCGGCCGCGTTCACCACCAGGGTGCGCACGGCCGCCCAGGTGGAGTTGATCAGGTCCTGCACCTCGGGGCGGGCCAGCAGCTCGCCCTTGGCGCGCTCGACCCGGGCGATGGTCTCCGGGTCGGTCTGCAGGTCGGCGGCGAAGTCGGCGAGGAAGCTGTCGATCGCGCCGCGGGCCGGGTGGTCCGGGTCGTCCCGGATGTCGGTGACGAAGCGCAGCAGCTCCCTGTAGACCCGCTCGCCGACCTGGTGGTCGATGAACTTCGGCGTCCAGCCCGGGGTCTTCTGGGTGACCTTCTGGATCACGTCCTCGTGGTTGGCGATCAGCCAGCCGTGCGCCCGGACGGCCACCAGGTCGACCACGCCGTGGTGCCCGCGGTCCGCGACCACCTTGCCCAGCATCCGGCCCATCGGCTCGGCCACCGAGGTGGCGGCGGCCCGCCGGGTGACCGCCTCGGCGACCACCGCCTGCACGTCGTCGTCGCGCAGCACCGCGAGCACCCCGCGCAGCGCCGCCGAGGCCTCCTTGGTGACCCGCTCGGCGCTGCCCGGCGCGGCCAGCCACTCCCCCAGTCGGCGGCCGATGCCGAGCGCGGCGAGCCGGCCGCGCACCACGTGGCCGGAGAGGAAGTTCTCGCCGACGAAGTCGCCGAGCGAGCGCCCGAAGGCGTCCTTCTTGGTCGGAATGATCGCGGTGTGCGGGATCGGCAGTCCGAACGGGCGGCGGAACAGCGCCGTCACCGCGAACCAGTCGGCCAGCGCACCGACCATGCCCGCCTCGGCGGCGGCCGCCACGTACCCGGCCCAGGCGCCGGCACCGGCCGACTCGGCCCAGGTGGCGAGGGCGAAGACCAGGCTCGCGAAGGCCAGCAGGCCGGTCGCGATGGTCTTCATCCGGCGGACGCCACGTCTCTTCTGCTCGTCGGCCGCGGTGAACCGGACCCCGGGGCCGGTCCTGCTGAAGGCTTCGTCACTCACCCGGCCAGTCTGCCCGTTGCCCGGCGCGGACGGGGGCGTGCCTCACGATCACGCGCTCCGGACCTCGGCGATCACGCGCTCCTGGACCTGGACGACCGCCCGCTCAGCCTTGTCCCCCGTTCACCGAGTTGGCGAGCCGGCGCCACACCGGCGAGCGCCGAAGCCCGCGCCGCAGCTGCTCCGGGACGACCCCCCGCCACAGCTGCTGGGCCAGGTTGAGCCGCGGCACGGCCTCGACCGGCGGCTCCTCGCGCAACAGGAACAGTCCGTCCGGCAGGCCGAGCCGGGCGTCCCGGAACGCCGGGTAGCCCGCGTAGCGCCGCCGCCCGTCCGCCACCACCGGCGGTTCGCCGTGCGCGGCCTCGTAGCGGATCTGGTCGCGCAGCGCCCCCGGTCGTACGGCGGCCGCGAGTTCGAGCCGCACCCGGGCGGCGACCGGCAGCCGGTGGTACACCGCGCGGGCGCCGAACCGCTCGATCATCCGGCCGACCTCCTCGCACACCCGCCGCTGCAGCCCGTCGTCCAGCAGCAGGAAGCCCTCCTGGAACAGCCGGGGCACGTCCCAGGCGAAGCTGCGGGCCCGGATGGCGTCCAACTCCTCACCCGGTTCGGCCAGTTCGACCGCCACCTGCTGCAGCGCGAAGATCCCGCGCAGCCGGTCCAGCACGCCGCCCCGCTCCGTGACGTCGCCCAGGTCCTCGCGCAGCGCGAGGAAGCAGCAGTCGTAGTCGGCGAGCACGGACACCCGGCGCGCCCGCAGACAGGCCTCCAGGGTGAACGGCTGCTCCGAGAAGACCTTCAACTCCTCGTTGCGGCACAGCCCGTGGCGCCGGATGAAGTCGAGCCGGAACAGCTTGGTGTCGGACAGCGCCCAGGCCAGCGCCGAGTCGGTGAAGCCCACCGACTCGGCGTTGGCGTGGAAGATGCCCTGCGGCACCAGCCGCCCGTTCACCCCGACCTGCTTGGGCACCACCACGTCCGAGCCCCAGTCGTCGGCGGCCGCGACCAGCCGCTCCAGCGCCTCCGGGCCGAGCTGGTCGTGGGCGCCGAGGAACACCACGTAGCGGCCGCGGGCCAGCGCCAGGCCGCGGTTGACCGGGGCCGCCGGGCCGCCGGAGTCGGGCTGGTGCAGCACCCGGAACAGCCCGGGGCGGCGGCCGGCGTACTCGTCCGACAGCGCTTCACCACCGTCCGTGGAACCGTCGTCGACGACCACCACCTCGAGTCGCCCCGGCGCCAGGGACTGCCCGACCAGCGAGTCCAGGCAGGCGGTGAGGTACGGCATGGCGTTGTGGACCGCGACCACCACGGTCACGTCGGGTACGGACATCGGGCGGCGGGCCTCCAGTGCGCGGTTCGGCGAGGGTTGCACCGGTCAACTCGGCAGCCCGCCGGGGAGTCACGTGCCCTCCCCGGACGGGTGACGGGCCCGAACGCGCGCCCGAAGAAGCGGGATCAGCCGATCGCGGCCTTCGCGCACATCAGCCGATCGCGACCTCGGCGTACATCCGCGCGATCACGTCCTCGATGGCCGGCTCGCGCACCGACAGGTCCACCAGCGGGAACCGCGCCGCGACCGCCGCCACGATCGGCGCCGCGCTCTCCTGCGCCGGGAAGGCCAGCCACTGCCGCGGCCCCTCGACCTTGACCACCCGCGCCCCGGCCACCTCGATCGGCGGCCGGGCCTCGGCGAGGTCGACCACCAGCGTGCGCTCGCTGCGGCCGGTGGTGTGCAGCCCGTCCAGCCCGCCGTCGTAGACCACCCGGCCGTGGTCGATCACCATCACCCGGCCGCAGAGCTGCTCGATGTCGGTCAGGTCGTGGGTGGTGAGCAGCACCGTGGTGCCCCGGTCGCGGTTGACCTCGCGCAGGAACTCGCGCACCTTGCCCTTGCTGATCACGTCCAGGCCGATGGTCGGCTCGTCCAGGTAGAGCACCTGCGGGTCGTGCAGCAGCGCCGCCGCGAGGTCGCCGCGCATTCGCTGGCCGAGCGAGAGCTGCCGTACGGGTGTGTCCAACAATCCTTCCAGGTCGAGCAGTTCGACGCAGCGGCCGAGGTTCTCGCGGTACCGCCGGTCGGGGATGCGGTAGATCCGGCGGGCGAGTTCGAAGGAGTCGCGCAGCGGGAGGTCCCACCACAGGGTGGTGCGCTGGCCGAAGACGACGCCGATCCGGCGGGCCAGCGCGACGCGTTCGCGGGCCGGGTCGACCCCGGCGACGCGCAGCCGTCCGGCGCTGGGGACGAGGATGCCGGTGAGCATCTTGATGGTGGTCGACTTGCCGGCGCCGTTGGGCCCGATGTAGCCGACGCACTCGCCGGCCTCGACGGTGAAGCTCAGCCCGTCCACCGCGCGCACCTCGCGCTTGGTCCGGCTGAACCGGCCGGTGCGGGCCCGCACGGTGAAGGTGCGGTGAACGTCCTGGAGTTCGATCAGTGCCACGGTGAATCCTCACGAGGGGTACGGGGGTTCAGCTGCCGGTGCCGCGGTAGGCGCGCAGTCCGGCCCGCCAGGCGAGCCCGGCGGCGGCGACGCACAGCGCGGCGGCGACCGGGGATGCGTACTGGAAGGCGGTGGGCAGGCCGAGCGGGTCGGGCCGGCCGAGGATGCGCAGGGAGGGCAGCCAGTTGACGAAGGCCAGCGGTACGCCGAAGACCACCCCGGCGACCAGTTCCTTGGCGAAGATGGTCGGCGGGTAGTGCAGCAGGGTCGCTCCGCCGTAGGTGAAGGAGTTCTGGATCTCCTTGGACTCGCCCCACCAGAACTGGACGGTGGCGCCGCCGATGTAGATCGCGCCGAAGATGACGCTGCCGCACGCCAGCAGGACGGGCACCAGCAGCACCCGGTCCCAGGTCCAGTGGACGTCCAGGGCGGCCAGCGACCAGACCAGCACCACCGCAGCCTGGAGCGGGCGGCCGAGCCGGCGCAGGCTGAAGCGTTCGGCGCACAGCTGGGAGAGCGCGGGCGCGGGGCGGATCAGCATGGTGTCCAGCGAACCGTTCACGATCCGCACGCCGAGGCCGTCGGCCGAGCCGACCAGCAGGTTGGCCATGCCGAGGGAGAAGGTCGCGGTGGCGTAGAGGAAGGCGATCTCCGGCAGCCTCCAGCCGCCGAGTTCGTCGGTGTGCCGGAACATGATCACCAGCACGACGAAGTCGAGCGAGTGGGTGACCAGGCTGGCCAGCAGGTTCAGCAGGAAGGAGGCCCGGTAGGCCATCATCGAGCGCATCCACATCCGGGCGCAGAGCCACCAGGAGCGGACCGCCCAGGAGGTGCGGGCGACCAGCGGCTCAGCCACCCTGCACCACCACCCTGCGGGTCGCCAGCCACTGCGCGCCCCGCCCGGCGGCGAGCAGCGCGGCCGCCCAGCCGAGCTGGAAGCCGAGTGCCCCGAGCAGCCCGGTGCCGCTCGCGCGCTCCAGGAAGACGTCGGTCGGCACCTTGACCAGCGCGGCCCAGGGCATCGCCCGGCCGAGGTCTCCGAGCCAGCCGGGGAAGAGCGCGATCGGCAGCAGCATTCCGGAGAAGAACATCGAGACCACCAGCATCACCGCGCGCACCCCCTCCGAGTCGTGCAGCCAGAAGCCGGTGATCGAGACCAGGAACCGCAGCCCGAAGCTGACCAACAACGCGAGCAGCACCGAGAGCAGGAAGAACGCCCAGGTCAGCGGCTGCTCGGGCATCCGGGTGCGGAACACCAGCGCGCCGACCAGCATCGGCACGGTGCCACGGATCAGCGCCTGGAAGGAGGCCCGGCCGAGGTCGGTGGCCAGCCACCAGCCCTGGAAGTCGACCGGGCGGTAGAGGTCGACGGCGATGTCGCCGGAGCGGAAGCGGTCCTGGACGTCGTCCTGGAAGCCGCCGCCCCAGACCGCGATGGTGACCAGCAGGCCCTGGCTGACCCAGATGTAGGTGACGGCCTGGCTCTGGTCGTAGCCGCCGAGGCCGGGGCGGGCCTGCCAGAGGGCGAGGAAGGAGGAGGCGAGGATGATGCCGAAGACGGTGTTGGTGAAGGTGCCGGCCAGGGTGGCGGCCCGGTAGGTGGAGTAGCGGCGGAAGGCACCGCGGGCGACGGCGGCGTAGAGCCCGAGGGCGGCCGCGGTGCGGCGCCCGGGGGGAACCGCGGGAGCGGTATCCGGGGGCCTCGCCCCCACGGTGGCGACATTCTGCATATTGTCTCCTTGTCGACAAATACGGGCAGACAGCTGCCCGCACGCGCGTCGGCGCACGCCCCAACGGCTCCGACCGGCCGTACCCGGGGGTGCCGGGCCAGGCGGGCGGAGCTGCCAGAAGTAGGTGCGCTATGTGGTTTGCACCTTTCACCGTACCGCCGGGCCCCCCGCCCCGCACCCGGATTTCCGACGTACCCCGGGGCGCACGACCCGACCAACGCAACCGCGCAGTTCAGAACCCCTGCCACCACTGATCGCACGTCAAATAGCAGATAATCTCGGCATGACCTTGAGCACCCGACGCCAGGCCAAACGGGCCGCCCGCCGCGAGGCCCGCCGCGCCCTCCCCCTCTGGCGCCGGCTCCTGCCCACCTGGCGGGTCACCCTCGGCACCCTCACCGCACTGCTCCTGCTCGCCGTCGGTGCCTTCGCCGTGCTCTACGTCATCGTCCCGGTGCCCGACCCCAACGCCCACGCCGTCGCCCAGAACAACATCTACCTCTACTCCGACGGCACCACCGAGATCGCCCGCACCGGCGCGGTCAACCGCACCGACGTCACCATCGACCAGATCCCGCTGCAGACCCAGCAGGCCGTCGTCTCCGCCGAGGACCGCACCTTCTACCAGAACCGCGGCATCGACCTGAAGGGCATGCTCCGGGCCGGCTGGAACACCTTGCTCGGCAAGGGCATGCAGGGCGGCTCCACCATCACCCAGCAGTACGTCAAGAACTACTACCTGACCCAGGACCAGACCTTCGAACGCAAGGGCCGCGAACTCTTCATCGCCCTCAAGGTCGACCAGCAGCGCGACAAGAAGGACATCCTCGCCGGATACCTCAACAGCAGCTACTTCGGCCGCGGCGCCTACGGCATCCAGAGCGCCGCCCACGCCTACTACGGCGTCGACGTCTCCGGGCTCACCCTCGGCCAGGGCGCCTACCTCGCCTCCCTGCTCCAGGCCCCCAGCCTCTACGACGTCAAGACCGCCACCCCCGCCAACCGCGAGAAGGCCATAGCCCGCTGGAACTACGCCCTCGACGGCATGGTCCAACTCGGCTTCCTCACCCAGGCCGACCGCGCCGCCACCACCTTCCCCGACCCGATCGACCCCCAGCCCGCCACCGGCCTCTCCGGCCAGGCCGGCTACCTGGTCGGCGTCGCCGACGACTACCTGATCTCCTCCGGCATCATCGACGCCCCCACCCTCAAGGCCGGCGGCTGGCGGATCACCACCACCTTCGAGAAGCCCAGGCAGGACGCCTTCGTCAAAGCCGTCCAGGACGAACTCACCGACGAACTCGACCCCAAGGCCCGCCCCATCACCGACACCGACGTCCGGGTCGCCGGCGCCTCCGTCGACCCCGCCACCGGCCGCGTCGTCGCCGTCTACGGCGGCCCCGACTACGCCAAACAGCCCTACAACGACGCACTGCGCCAGGACAACCAGATCGGCTCCACCTTCAAACCGGTCGACCTCGCCGCCGGCCTGATCGCCCAGCACACCCTGGACGGCCGCCCGATCACCACCGAGAGCCGCTACGACGGCAGCAGCGAACGCCCCGTCACCGGCGGCCCCACCCCCTACGCGCCGCCCAACGAGGACGGCGTCGACTACGGCAACATCACCCTGCGCTACGCCATGGTCAAGTCCGTCAACTCCGTGTACGCCCAGGAGGGCGTGGACGCCGGACTCGCCCGCGTCCGGGAGACCGCCGTCAAACTCGGCATCCCCGACAGCGTCCGCGGCATGGACCCGGCCAACACCTCGATGACCCTCGGCACCGCCACTCCCAGCGCCCTCGACCTGGCCGGCGCCTACGCCACCTTCGCCAACCACGGCGAGGCCCACACCCCGTGGTCCGTCCTCAAACTCGAACGCGTCAACCCCGGCGGCGCCGTCGACGTCCCCAAGATGCCCGACCACAAGGCCACCACCGCCATGGACCGCAGCATCGCCGACTCCGTCACCGACGTACTGCGCGACGTCGTCAGCCCCCGCGGAACCGGCGCCGCCGCCCTCGACCTGAACCGCCCCGCCGCCGGCAAGACCGGCACCACCGACTCCAACCTCTCCGCCTGGTTCGCCGGCTTCACCCCCGAACTCACCACCACCGTCGGGCTGTTCCGGGAGAACCCGAAGAGCCACGCCAAGGAGCCGCTGGCCGGCACCGCCGGCCTCACCCGGATCAACGGCGGCGCCTTCCCCACCAAGATCTGGACCAACTACATGACCGCCGCCCTGAACGGCACCACCACCCAGCAGTTCGACCTGCAGACCGGCCGCGCCAACCCCGACCCCGGCAACTGGACCCCCACCGGCGCCCCCAGCAGCACTCCCCCGAGCACCAGCCCCACCCCCGGCAACACCACCACCCCCACCGGCGCCCCCGCGCCGACCACCCACACCCACGCCCCCAGCGCGCCCGCCACCAGCGACGCCCCCGCACCCGGCCCGGCCGCCCCCAGCCCGCAGAACCCGCAGCCCACCCCCAGCCAGGAACAGCCCAGCCCCACCGCCCGGCCCACCCAGGCCCGGCCGACCAAGCCCACCAACCAGCCCACCGGCACCACCGGTCCCACCAACTCGGCCACGGCACCGGCGCAGTGAGCTACCAGCCGGCCCGGTGAGCTAGCTCTTCGCGAGCAACTCCCGTTCCAGCGGCGTACGGAACCGCGGCGTCACCCGCACCTCCCCCAGCCAGCCCGCCAACCGCTCCGCCTCCGCCGCCACCGCCCGCTCGGCCTCCACCCCGACGTCCCGGAACAACCGCCACACCAGCCCGCCGTCCGCCCGCTGCGCCCAGCCGCCGACCACCTCGCCGCACCACCACACCGTCGGCCCGGCGTTGCCGGCCCGGTCGAACAGCGCCGGCACGTCCTCCGGCCGCAGGTACCAGTCCCGTCCGCGCCAGCCCATCACCGCCGGGTCCAACGCGGGCAGCAGCGCCGCCCAGGGTTCCGGCGCCGCCACCGGCGCGTCATCCCCCGGCAGCACCAGCGCCGCCGAGCCGTCCGCCAGCGCCACGCCCCGCGCCCCGACGTCCGCCAGCGCCTTACGGACGTCCCCCAGCGTCCAGCCCGTCCACCACTTCACGTCCTCGACCGTCGCCGGACCGTACGCCGCCAGCCAGCGCCGCACCACCTCCGCCTTCGCCTCCCGCACCGGCACGTCCGGCCACTGCGGCACCAGCGCCCACGGATAGCTACTGCTCAGCCAGGAGCCGCGCGGCCGGCAGCGGCGCACATGCCCGTCCGAGGCCAACAGCCGCAGCAGCCGGCTGCCCACGCTCTGCCGGTTCTCGTACGGCTTCCCCGCCGACATCAGCATGCTCTCGCGCAACTGCGGCACATCATCGCCGAGTTGCCTGGTCGTCGCCTCGCCGCGCCGCGCCAGCGCGGCCAGCACCTCGCGCTCCGTCTCCGCCAGGCGCGCCTCGTCCCAGCCCTCGGCGTGGTCCCGCAGGTGCTTGAGCAGCGTCGCCCGCTCCTTCACCGCGATCGCCCGCGCCGCCGCCGAACTCACGTAGGGGGCGAAGCCCTCCGTCACCGCGAAGATCGTCCGCCGCATCGACAGCAGCTTCACCAGCGAGACGTCCCCGTACAGCGCCCGGTCCACCTCCGCCGCCGAGGGCGCGGCCAGCCGCGCACAGGCCGACAGGTACACCGTGGCCGCGTCCGTCGCATGCAGCCCGACCACCGCGTCGGCCACATCCTCCACCCGCGCCGCCCGCCCCGAGGGCGCCAACAGCTGCCGCTGCCCCAACCGGGTCCGCCGCTCCACATCACCGATCGCCGGCACCGCCTTGCTCATGCCTGGACCCTAGCGCCCACCACTGACACTGACAGTGCTGACCGGGTCCCCGGTGGTCGTGGCTCTGCCACTGACTGACGCCCTGCCGGGCTGTCCTCCGCTCGTCCTGTCCGGCTGCCGGGGCCCATCAGCGGCCCGGGGGCCGGAAGCGCCGGGCGACGACGGCGGGCGGCCCCGGAGCCCCCGGGCCGCCCGCCGTCGCACGACATCGCCCTCCGCCGCAGTCCTGCGGTCTCAGAGGTACAGCCCGGTCGAGCCCTCGGTGTCACCGAAGCGGGCCGCGGCCACCGCGTGCAGGTCGCGCTCGCGCAGCAGCACGTAGGTGGCGCCGCGGACCTCGACCTCCAGCTTGTCCTCCGGGTCGTACAGGACGCGGTCACCGGGCTCCACCGAGCGCACGCTCTGGCCGACAGCCACAGCTTCCGCCCATGTGCACCTTTTACTTAGCTCGGCGGTCGCCGGGATCAGGATGCCGCCGGTCGAGCGGCGCTCGCCCTCGCTGCCCTCGATGCGCACCAGCACGCGGTCGTGCAGCATCCGGATCGGCAGCTTCTCGCCCAGCCGGTCGTGCCGCGCGGGCTCGTACTCCTGGTCGGAGCGGGTCGGTTCGTCGTTCGTGCTCACGGTCCCGAAGGTACCGCTCCCCGGCGCGGAGCGTGACGTCAGCCCGGCATACGGAAAGCCGGGTGCCCGCGGGCGCCCGGCCGTTCCACCGCTGCCGCTCAGCCCTTGCGGCGCCGGCGGGCGGAGGCGATCAGCAGCACCAGGCCCACGCCGACCAGCGCGGCCGGGACGACCCGCTCCTTGCGCGGCTGGCCCTTCTCGTCCACGAACTGCGCCCGGACCTTCTCCACCAGGCCGTTCGCGGCCACGTACGCCCGGCCCGCCTTCTCCTCGACGGAGGCCATCGCCTTGGCCTTGACCTGGGCGGAGATGGTGCTCGGGTGGATCCGCACGGCCAGCTCGTCCAGGGTCTCCGCCAGCCGGCCGCGGGTACGCTCGATGTCCGCCTCGATCTGGACGGCCGTCCGCTGCGGCTTGTCCTGCGTGCTCGCCTCGCCCACTCGGGCCACCCCATTCACTTTCCGATGTAGTCCTGGTCGTCCAGTGCGACCGACCCAGTTTGTCAGCTGGCGAGCACGGCCGCGCGGCCCCACCCACCAACGGAGGTAAGTTTGCCCGTGGTACGACCGCACGTCCCAGCCGCACGCACCAGGAGAGTCCACCCCATGACTGAGCGTCTCCAGCCCGGCGACACCGCGCCCGCCTTCAGCCTGTCCGACGCCGACGGCAACCAGGTCTCCCTCGCCGACCACCTGGGCCGCAAGGTCATCGTCTACTTCTACCCCAAGGCCCTCACCCCCGGGTGCACCAAGCAGGCCTGCGACTTCACCGACAACCTGGACGTCCTCGCGGGCGCCGGCTACGACGTCATCGGCATCTCCCCGGACCAGCCGGAGAAGCTCGGCACGTTCCGCGAGGCCGAGAACCTCAAGGTCACCCTGCTCTCCGACCCGGACCACGCGGTCCTGGAGGCGTACGGCGCCTACGGCGAGAAGCAGAACTACGGCCGCACCTACCTGGGCGTCATCCGCTCCACGGTGATCGTCGACGAGCAGGGCAAGGTCGAGCGCGCGCTGTACAACGTCAAGGCCACCGGGCACGTCGCCAAGCTGCTGCGCGACCTCAAGGTCGAGGCCTAGAAGCCGAGCAGCGGTGGCGGCACACCCCCCGACCGGGTGCGCTGCCACCGCCGTCCCTCACCTCAACGGGGCCGCTTCGGATCAGCAGGCCCCGAGGTCGCTCCAGACGCCCCAGGCACCGCTGGCGGTGTGGTCGTCGCCCTTGCTCCACCACTTGTTCCGGTAGTGGCGGCCCTTCCAGGGCACCTTGGTCGACGTCGCGTAGGTGGTGCATGCGTCCCAGCCCGGGGCGGCCGTGCAGGCGCCCGAGGTCGGGTCGCGGTCGGCGTGGCCGTCTGGGGCGGGGTCGGCGTACCGCCGTCCACCGCACCCCGGGTCAGGTCACCCTTGATCCCGTGCAGCGTGCCGCCCATGCTGACCGTCCAGTTCGACGGCGTGGAGACCGTCAGGTAGTAGACGAAGTCCATGTCGACCGAGGCGCCCGGCGCCAGCGAGTGCCAGCCCGGCGGCTTGACCGATACCCAGCTGTAAGTGCCCTTCAGGCCGCCCGCGTTGCCCGGGCCCGGGTTGTCCCGCCGGATCACCTGCGGCCCGAAGCCGGAGTGGTCCTTGGCGCTACGCGGGGCCGAGCTGCTGTAGTCGCAACACAATCATGGATGTAACCCCTGCGGCATCGACGTACTCTCCTAAGGACTCCCAGCAAACGAGGTCTTCAGGCGGCGCCAGTAGATGATGCTGCAGCCGAGGCTGAGGAAGGCTCGTGGAGGTCGTCGCGGATCTCCCAGCGGGGTGCGGCGCTCGACCACCGGCAGCAGCGGAACGATCCGCTCTCACAGTCCGTCATCGACCTCCCACGGCCTCGGCTGCCCCATGCCCACCCCGATCCGTCGGATGCGGGCACAACGCTGACTGGCGGGCTGCCATTCCAATGAAACAATTGTCGGCGCGGCGGTCATTCTGTCGCGACTTCGGCGACCGCGGCGCGCGCATTGGCCGCATATATCACTTATCGTCGCCGCCTTTCCCAATGAGCGTGTCGAGCAAACCGTCACGGGCATCCTCGTTACTCTGCGGACCCTAGGAGTCGTCCACGAAGGACTGAACTGCCAGCTGGTGGAAGAGATTTGCCTCGCATCCCGGTCGGGAGGACACGGACCATGCACGATTTTTCTCGTCGCGGCTTGCTCAAGGCGACAGCAGCCGCTGGTGTCGGCGCGGTCGTTGTTCCGGGTATTACGGCCGTAGGCGCCCCGGGCGCGAGCGCCGCGACCAAAGGGCCGGAGGGCGGGAAGTGCCCGCCGGCGGAGCTGACCGGCCGCATCGTCCGCCCCGGCGACCCCGGTTTCACGGATGCGAGGCTCGGCTGGGACCAGCTCTTCGCTCACTATCCGCTGGTCATCGTCTTCGCCCAAAACACCCAGGACGTGGTCAACGCCCTCACGTGGGCGCGGCAGAATGACGTCGCGGTGCGGGTGCGGAGTGGCCGCCACGCCCTTGAGGGCTGGTCGAACGTGGACAACGGCATCGTGATCGACATCAGCGAGTTGAAGTCAGTCCAGATCGACACCGCCTCTCGTATCGCGACGGTCGGCGCCGGGCTCAACCAGTTGGAAGCGGTGACCGCACTCGCGAAGCAGGACCTCGCGGTGACGACGGGAACGGAGGGCAGCGTAGGCCTGTCCGGTGCGACGCTCGGCGGCGGCTTCGGATTCCTCACCCGCTGGCTTGGCATGGCCTGCGACAGCCTTGTGGGAGCTGAGATTGTCGTCGCGTCGGGTGCCGAGTGCGCCCGGGTGATCAAGGCATCCTTGAGCGACAACTCAGACCTGCTCTGGGCGCTCCGCGGGGCGGGAAACGGCAACTTCGGGATCGTCACGTCGCTTACCTACCAAACGGCTCCGCTGAAGTTCGTCACTTATGTGCAGGCAACGTGGGACGGCCTCGGCGATCTGCAGGGAGTCTTCGACGCATGGCAGAGTACGGCACCGTGCGCCGACGACCGCCTCGGAACCCAGCTTGAGGTCCACAGAAACCAGATCCTGCTGTTCGCGGTTCTCGCTGAAGGAACGCCGGAAGAGGCGAAGAAGTTGCTGGCCCCGATCCTGTCGGTCGGCAACCCGAAGGTCTCGGCGCAGGTGGGCAACTGGGGCGACGTATATGCGGGATTCCAGATCCCCACCGCGGCCGAGCCCGCGAACTGGAAGTTCTTCTCACAGTTCACCAGAAAGCCGTTCCCGAAGGAAGCGATCAGCGTGATCGGTTCGTTCATGCAGAACGCCCCGACGGATGACAGCAACTACTTCACCCAGGCCTTCGGCGGAGTGGTCAGGAGGCCCCCCCGCGGCGGCACTGCGTTCCCGCATCGCGACGCGCTTTTCTACGGCGAGATCGGTGCCGGCTGGGGGACTCGTGGAACACAGCCAGGGGTCTGCGACCCGCTCACCCCGCAGGCCCAGGCATGGACTGCCGAGTTCAGCCAGGCGATGCGGCCCTACGTGAACGGCGCCTACGTCAACGTGCCGAATGTCGGAATGCAGAATTGGGAAACCGCCTACTGGGGACCCAACTTCGACCAGTTGCGCGAGATCAAGGCGGAGTACGACCCCCACAACGTCTTCCAGTACGAGCAGAGCATCCCGCCCGCGTCACGCGGGCACGAGCACTCGTGACCTACGCCAGCGTGAGGTCGTCGCGGATCTCCGAGTCCTGAGACGCTTGGAAGCAGTCGGCCCTCTCCCGGGTGTGGGAGAGGGCCTGGAGCGTCTTCCGGCGTCGATCAGGCTGCGAGCAGTTCCCGCGCTCGGTCGTCGAAGTCGGCCCCGAGAGCGTGGCGACCGAACGGCACCATCTGCTGCTTGAGGTTCTGTACGGCCTCGACGGCGCGGGACGACTTGACCTGACTGGTCAGGGTGAGGGTCCGAAGGCCGGCCGCATGTGCGGCTTCGAGGTCCCGACGCTGGAGGTGGGACACGGCGAGGGCCGCTTGCGACATCGCTCCGCGACGGGCCCGCATCTGGACCCTGGCGTGCTCGATCGACAGGCGGGCATACCGCTCGGACTCGGCGGCGTCGATGTCCTGGAACGTCTGGGCGTACGAAGGCTGCGGTACCGGCCCCGAGCGGCACGGACGGCCAATGACCCTTGAGGTCGACCACACCAACCGCGACCGGTCGGACAATCGGCCGCACAACGTCCGGCTGCTCCGTCCGTACTGCCACTCCGTCACCGACCCCTACTGCGGTCGCAACAGGACGAGGCGCAAAGCGTCACACGGAATCGCGGTGTTTTCACCGGGAGCAAAGCCCTAAACTAGAGGGCATGCGGCCTTGGCGTAACGGCAGCCGCGCCGGACTTAGGATCCGGTGGGGGAAACCCCGTGAGGGTTCGAATCCCTCAGGCCGCACGAGCATTACATCTAAGATTCGAAGGCCCGCCCCCGGATGATCCCGGGGCGGGCCTTCGGTCTTCAGCGAACAGCCCGTCAGCCCAGCAGCTCCTTCACCACCGGCGCCAGGGCCCGGAAGGCCTGGCCGCGGTGGCTGATGGCGTTCTTCTCGTCCGCCGTCAGCTCCGCGCAGGTGCGGGTGTCGCCGAGGGGCTGGAGGATCGGGTCGTAGCCGAAGCCGTTGGTGCCGGACGGGGCGGTGCGCAGGGTACCGAGGAGGCGGCCCTCGACGACGCGCTCGGTGCCGTCGGGCAGGGCGAGGGCGGCGGCGCAGAAGAAGTGGGCGCCGCGGTGAGCGGCGTCGATGTCGGAGAGCTGGGCGAGCAGCAGGTCGAGGTTGGCGCGGTCGTCGCCGTGCTCGCCGGACCAGCGGGCGGAGAAGATGCCGGGTGCGCCGTTGAGCACGTCCACGCAGAGGCCGGAGTCGTCGGCGACCGCGGGCAGGCCGGTGGCGCGGGCCAGGGCGTGGGCCTTGAGCAGGGCGTTCTCGGCGAAGGTGACGCCGGTTTCGGGGACGTCCGGGATCTCGGGGTAGGCGTCGGCGCCGACGAGTTCGACGTCCAGGCCGGCGTCGGTGAGGATGGCGCGCAGCTCGGCGACCTTGTGCTGGTTGCGGGTGGCGAGGATCAGGCGGGTGGACATATCGCCACCTTATCCAGAGGGCGAAACGGATCAGCCGGTGCAGACCGAGGTGAGGTTGCCCGCCGCGTCGCCGAGCGGCCTGAGGTCGGGGGCCTCCTTCTTGTCGACGGCCTGCTGGACCTTGTCGGCCTGCTTCTGCAGGTCGGTCACGGCCTTGACGACGTCGGTGTTCTTGGAGTTCTTCCCGATCTGGTCGAGGTCGCCCTTGAGCTTCTGCACAGCCTTCCCGGCGGCGGCCGAGTCGTTGCTGGCGTTGTCGTAGGCCTTGGTGAGGTCGGCGATGTCGCCGGTGACCTTCACGGCGGTGTTGCCGCAGTCGATCGCCTTCTGGGCGGCGGAGCAGCTCACCATGCTGAGCGGGAGGATCGCGATCAGTCCGGCCACGGCGAGGGCGGCGGGGCGGGCGATGCTGGACGGCATCCGGTCCTCCTGGGGGCGCGGGTTCCGTAGGGAAGGACGCGCGCCACGGGGTGCGCGGTTCCCGCAGCGGGGGTGCTGCGGGAACCGTACGGTCTGCGGGCCCGGCCTGTACAGCAGGCCGTCCGACGGAGCGTCGGACGGCACGTCCGAAAACGTCGACGGCCGCGCACCCCGCGGGGGTTCAGCCCTCCAGGGCCTTGCGCTGGATCCCGTCCAGTTCGGAGCAGCCGAGGGTGCCGAGGTCGAGCAGCCGGTTGAGCAGGTCGCGGTCGAAGGGGGCGCCCTCGGCGGTGCCCTGGACCTCGACGAAGCGTCCGTCGGAGGTGCAGACGATGTTCATGTCGGTCTCGGCGCGCACGTCCTCCTCGTACTGGAGGTCGAGCATCGGGACGCCGTCGATGATGCCGACGCTGACGGCGCTGACGCCGCCGGTGATCGGCTGGCCCTTGGCGCGCAGCAGCTTGCGCTCGCGGGCCCAGGAGACGGCGTCGACCAGGGCGACGTAGGCGCCGGTGATGGCGGCGGTGCGGGTGCCGCCGTCGGCCTGGAGGACGTCGCAGTCGAGCACGATGGTGTTCTCGGCGAGGGCGCGGTGGTCGACCACGGCGCGCAGCGAGCGGCCGATGAGCCGGCTGATCTCGTGGGTGCGGCCGCCGATGCGGCCCTTGACGGCCTCGCGGTCGCCGCGGGTGTTGGTGGCGCGCGGGAGCATGGAGTATTCGGCGGTGACCCAGCCCTCGCCACTGCCCTTGCGCCAGCGCGGGACGCCCTCGGTGACGCTGGCGGTGCACAGCACCTTGGTGTCGCCGTAGGAGATGAGGACGGAGCCTTCGGCGTGCTTGCTCCAGCCCCGCTCGATGGTGATGGGGCGGAGCTGTTCGGGGGTGCGGCCGTCGATGCGTGACATAGGCACTGAGCGTAGTCGCTCCGGACGCCGGTTCCGGATGCGCCTCGGCCCGCCGTCCCCTGAGCGGGTCGGCGGGCCGGGACTGGTGAGCCCGGGTGGCTCAGCTCACATCATGTCCTCGATGTCGGCGGCGATCGGGTCGGCGTCGGTGCCGATGACGACCTGGATCGCGGTGCCCATCTTCACGACGCCGTGGGCGCCGGCGGCCTTGAGTGCGGCCTCGTCGACCAGGGCGGCGTCCTTGACCTCGGTGCGCAGGCGGGTGATGCAGCCCTCGACCTCTTCGATGTTCTCGATGCCGCCCAGACCGGCGACGATCTTCTCAGCCTTGCTGGCCATCTGGTTCTCTCCCTCTGTCTCGGCCCGTCGGCGGCTCTGCCGGGTGCCGTCCTGCACTGTGCTGGGGTGGCCCTCGACCGTCGGGTGGTGAGGTCCGTGCCGGAGGCTGACGCGGGTTCAGCTGCGGTCGTGCTGCCGGGCAGCGCGACAAGCATGACCCGAGCCGGTCCGGTATGCCACGTTAGACCACTTTTGGCCTATTCCAGCGCGCAGGCTTCCGCCCGCCGCCCGAGGATGACGGTCAGCGGGGCCCGCGTCCGGCGTTCGGCCCGCGTCCCAAAGTGGTCTACACCAATATATGTGCACTCCGGTGAACGCAGGAAGGACCCCGGGTGTTCCGGGCCTCGCCCGAGGGTCCGCAGCGGGCCTTGGGACGGCAACTGCTCCCGGAGGGCGGATGACGAGTTCGACAGGAGCCACGGCCCCGCAGACCACGCGGTGGCACACCTTCTACGGCGGACTCCAGAAGATGGGCCGCTCGCTGCAGTTGCCGGTCGCGGTGCTCCCCGCGGCGGGCGTCCTCAACCGGCTCGGCCAGCCGGACGTCTTCGGCAAGGACGGCCTGGGCTGGAACAACGTCGCCAAGGTCTTCGCGGCGGCCGGCGGCGCCCTGCTCGACTCCTCGCTCGGCCTGCCGATGCTGTTCTGCATCGGTGTGGCGATCGGCATGGCCAAGAAGGCGGACGGTTCGACAGCCCTGGCCGCCGTGGTCGGCTTCCTCGTCTACTACCGGGTCCTGCACGCCTTTCCGGAGAACTGCAAGCCGCCGACGGTACTGGTCAGCGACCAGTGCGTGGACTACTCCTCGGCGAAGGCCGCCGCCGCGACCTACCAGAACCCGGGGGTGCTCGGCGGCATCCTGATCGGCCTGATGTCGGCCTGGCTGTGGGTGCGCTTCCACCGCACCAGGCTGGTCGACTGGCTGGGCTTCTTCAACGGCCGCCGGCTGGTGCCGATGATCACCGCCCTGGTCGGCACGCTGACCGCCGTGCTCGCGCTGTGGGTCTGGCCACCGATCGGCCGCGGCCTGAACGACTTCTCACAGTACCTCGCCGATCTCGGCGCGGGCGGCGCCGGCATCTTCGGCCTGTTCAACCGCGCACTGCTGCTGATCGGTATGCACCAGTTGCTGAACACCTTCGTCTGGTTCCAGTTCGGGGAGTTCACCAAGGCCGACGGCACCATCGTGCACGGCGACATCCCGCGATTCCTGGCGGGCGACCCGACGGCCGGACAGTTCCAGTCCGGTTTCTTCCCCATCATGATGTTCGCGCTGCCCGCCGCCGCACTCGCGATCGCGCACTCGGCCAAGCCGCACCGCCGCAAGGAGATCTACGGCCTGATGCTCTCGGTCGGCCTGACCTCCTTCGTCACCGGTGTCACCGAGCCGATCGAGTACTCCTTCGCCTACCTCGCCCCGGCCCTGTACGGCGTGCACGCGCTGCTGACCGGCGCCTCGATGGCGATCACCTGGGGGCTCGGAGTGCACGACGGCTTCAGCTTCTCGGCCGGCCTGATCGACTACGTGATCAACTGGGGGCTCGCCACCAAACCGTGGATGATCACCATCATCGGGCTCTGCTTCGCCGCGGTGTACTACGCGCTCTTCCGGTTCATCATCGTCAAATTCGACCTGAAAACACCGGGCCGCGAGGAGGAGAGCGAAGTCGAGGACGTCACCAAGGCCTGATTCCCACCGCCCGGAACATCGCCCGCAAAGGCCCTCGGACCCACCGGTCCGAGGGCCTTCGACATTTCGGGAAAGGATCTAATTCCGTGCCCGACAGCCGGCAAGGAGATGATTCGGTCGCGATCCGGCCGTACCGGCGACGCCCCGGACCGCGACCGAGCATGAATGGGGGGCGCCACATCGGGCACGCCCGCGAGGCCCCGTCACTCTCAGCAGCCACCGCGCACGCCCCGGAGCGGCGGGATCGTCCCGCACCACCCCAGGCACCCGCCCCGGCCCAGCGGCCGCAGGGCGACGCCGCTTTTTGTTGCGCAAATAGCCAAAATCCCAATCGCGACTGAAATCATGATCGTCGTTCCGCGGCCAGGTTTCGATTTCATAGCGCTTCCCGGCGGCGGTGCTTTCCGGGGTTCCCCCGCCTTCTCCACCCGTGCTACAAAACTGGTCTACACCACACGTGGTGTAGACCAGTTCGCGGTTCGGCCCCTGTGCCTTCCCCCGACCGACCGCCATGCCGTTAGGAACCCACCCCCATGAGTCAGTCTGCGCAGGCACCGGCGCCCGCCACGGCTCCGGCCACACCAAGCCCCGCCAAGAAGTTCGGCCAGAACCTCCTCCAGGGTCTGCAGAAGATCGGACGCAGCCTCCAGCTGCCGATCGCCGTGCTCCCCGCCGCCGGTCTGCTGCTGCGTCTCGGCCAGGACGACGTGTTCGGCAAGGACGGTCTCGGCTGGAACAAGGTCGCCTCGGTCTTCGCCACCGCCGGTGACGGCGTGTTCTCCAACCTGCCGCTGCTCTTCGCGGTGGGCATCGCGATCGGCTTCGCCAAGAAGGCGGACGGCTCCACCGCCCTCGCCGCGCTGGTCGGCTTCCTGGTGTACAAGAACGTGCTCACCGCGTTCCCGGTCACCGAGGGCCACATCGACGGCGACAAGTGGGTCGCGCCGACGTACCAGAACCCGGGCGTGCTCGGCGGCATCGTGATCGGTCTGCTGGCCGCGGTGCTGTGGCAGAAGTACCACCGCACCAAGCTGGTCGACTGGCTGGGCTTCTTCAACGGCCGCCGCCTGGTGCCGATCCTGATGGCCTTCGTCGGCACCGGCGTCGGCGTGCTCTTCGCCCTGACCTGGGGCCCGGTCGGCGACGCCATCAAGAGCCTGAACGACACCCTGATCGGTGCCGGCGCGCTCGGTGCGGGTGCCTTCGGCCTGGTCAACCGCGGTCTGCTGCCGGTCGGCATGCACCAGTTCGTGAACTCCTACGCCTGGTTCCAGACCGGTGACTTCACCAAGGCCGACGGCACCGTCGTGCACGGCGACATCCCGCGCTTCTTCGCCGGTGACCCGACCGCCGGCCAGTTCATGTCCGGCTTCTTCCCGATCATGATGTTCGCGCTGCCCGCCGCCGCGCTGGCCATCGCCCACGCCGCCAAGCCGCACCGCCGCAAGGCCGTCCTCGGCATGATGATGTCGCTGGCCCTGACCTCCTTCGTCACCGGTGTCACCGAACCGATCGAGTTCGCCTTCGTCTTCATCGCCCCGGCCCTGTACGTCATCCACGCGCTGCTCACCGCCGCCTCGATGACCGTCACCTGGGCCCTCGGCGTGCACGACGGCTTCACCTTCTCCGGCGGTCTGATCGACTACGCGCTGGCCTGGAGCAAGGCCACCAACCCGTGGATGATCATCCCGATCGGCCTGGTCTTCGCCGCGCTGTACTACTTCCTCTTCCGCTTCGCGATCACCAAGTTCAACCTCAAGACCCCGGGTCGCGAGGACGACGACGAGATCGAGGACGTGACCAAGGCCTGAGGCCCGTCCGTCCCCACCGTCGAGGCCCCGCCCGGCCGCTGCTCCCCCAGCGGCCGGGCGGGGCCTCGCGCATGCCCGGGGGTTCCACCCTCGGGCTGCCGGTGCCTGGAACGGGTAGGCCTGGTCGGGACGGGCGGACCGCGGCCGTCAGCCGACGCGACGACGGCGCCGGCCCACCGCGAGGGCGGCGCCACCGGCGCCGAGCAGCACGGCCGCGGCGCCCGCGATCAGGCCGGCCCGGTCGCCGTCGGCGCCGGTGGCGGCCAGGTGGGCGTCCGCCGCCTTGGCGGCGGTCACCTCGGCGTTCACCCCGCCGTCGGCTGCCGGAACGGGCGCGTCGGCCGACGGCGTGGGCGCCGGCGTGGGCGTCGCGGCCGGGGCCTTGGTGACGTCACCCGCCGCGCGGGCCGCGGGGGCGGGCACGCCGGCACCCGGCTTCTGCTCGGCCGGGGCTGCCGGGGTGTCGGCCGAGCTGTCCGCGGGGGCCTGGTCCTGGGTAGACGGCTTCGGGGCGGTGGGGGCGACGACCTGCACGGTGGCGCCGGGCGAGCACATGGTGGTGCCCCGGAAGGGCAGGTTCGCGCCCTCGTTGACGAACACGCAGGGGTTCAGCCGGGTCTTGCCGAGCGGGGCGCCCGCGGGGTAGCTGACCCGGACCCGCTTGGTCTCCAGACTGTCAGGCGAGGCCGAGGAGCCACGTCCGTCCAGGTAGAAGCCCGCCTGCTCGTCCGCCTGGGTCGTGACCGCCGGCAGGACGGTCCAGGCGCCGTCGGCACCGCGGACCTCGACCTTGGCGCCCCGGTCCGCGAACAGCACGTTGCCGAGGTTGGTGTAGGCGGACGGCGTCGGGTTCCGGAGCAGCGCGTCGAATTCGATCGGTGCACCGCCGGCGACGACCGTGGCCGGCACCTTGGTGAGGTGGCTGGAGATCGCGTCCACCTTGATCCGGTGGGTGTCGCTGACCGGCGGCTCGACCGGGTGGTCCTGTCCCCAACCCCTGACGCTGGTACGGAAGGTGAGGACCGGGCCGACGCCGCCGTTGGTGGCCCCGTCGTGCGGCTTGCCCATCGGGGCGCCGAGGCGCAGCCGGACGTCCGTCCCGCCCGGCGGGACGATGATCTTGCCTGCGACGCCCGAGTACACCACTCGGTCCGCCTCGTTGCCGACCTTCAGGTCGACGTTCTCCCAGTTGCCCGTCGAGTTGACGTATTCGAGGCTGAGGGCGTTCGGCGGTGCCCCGGCGGGGGTCTCCACCGAGAGCTCCAGCACGGCACCGAAGCCCTGGTCCCCCTTGTTGCCGATGCTCTCGGTGAACTCCACCGGTCCGCCGGCGGCACCGATCACGGCCGGGGCGTGGACGGTGAGGTTGAGCGGCCCGGCGGCGGCGGAGGCCGGGGCGGCGGTCACGGCGCCGCCGGCGACCAGCGCGGCGGTGAGCGCGACCGTCGGCACGAGGCCGCGGACCTGACGCAGGGCACGGTTGATCTTGCGCATGGGAATCCCCCCTGGATTTCCGCTCCGGAGCGGTACGGCCGCGTCCGGGCAGCACGAAGCAGGCCCGGTTGATGAGTGCGATCGCGGTCGGACCCGACGGGCCGACCGGTGCGAGCGGCTTTCCCCCCGCTCACGTATCCAGACGTGCGGGGGACAGGGGGGTTGCAGGTGGGATCCGATGTTTTTTCCGGAACTTCGGAGAGCCCCGCCGAGCTGGTCAGATCTCGTAGACCGCGCCGGCCCGGGCCAGCTCGACCGGGCCGGCGTAAGCGGCGGCGGCGTCGCGGCGGTTGCGCTCGGCGTCGGTCCACGGCGGGATGTGGGTGAGGACGAGTCGGCGCGCCCCGGCGGCGGCGGCGTGCTCGCCGGCCTCCCGGCCGTTGAGGTGGACGGCCCGGTAGGTGTCGCGCCCGTCCTGGTAGGCGGCCTCGCACAGGAACAGGTCGGTGTCGCGGGCGAGTTCCACGAGTTCCGGGCTCTCGCCGGTGTCGCCGGAGTAGACCAGGGAGCGACCCCCGTGCTCCAGCCGGAAGGCGAAGGCGTCGACCGGGTGGTTGACCTGGGCGACGGAGACCCGGAAGGGGCCGAGCTCGAAGCTGCCGGGGGTGATGGTGCGGAACTCGAACACCTCCTTCATCCCGGGGCTCTCCGGCATGTCGTACGCCCGGGCGAGGCGCTCGGCGGTGCCCGCCGGGCCGTACACCGGCAGCAGGTCGGGGCAGCCCTCGGCGCGGTAGTTGCGGGCGACCCAGTAGGCGCACAGGTCGACGCAGTGGTCCGCGTGCAGGTGGCTGAGCAGGACGGCGTCGACCTCGTAGAGGCCGGTGTACCTCTGCAGCGCGCCGAGCGCCCCGTTGCCGAGGTCGATCACCACGCGGTAGCCGTCGGCCTCGACCAGGTAGCTGGAGCAGGGCGAGTCGACGGACGGGAAGCTCCCCGAGCACCCCACCACGGTCAGTTTCATCCGAGCCCCTCCGCCCTGACACGTCCTGGCTGCTGCTGAAGAACGGCATGGAAAACAGCATGGAAAACGGCAGGCCGGGCCGGTCGGTCGGCCGGTAGCACTGCGTTGGTGTGTCGAGGGTAAGGGCGGAGCGGCACTTTGCTCCCGTCCCCGTGCCGGGCTGTGGCTGGAATCACCCAGACCGCCGGGGCGGCGACGGGGGCCTCGGATCAGCGGTGCCGGGGGCGGTTGCGGGCCCAGGCGCGGATGGTGTCGGGGTACCAGCGGGGGTGGCCGTTGCCGTCGGTCACGTCCGGGTCGGGCAGCAGGCCGTGCCGACGGTAGTTGCGGACGGTCTCGGGCCGGACGTTGATGTGCAGGGCGATCTCGGCGTACGACCAGAGTTCGGATGATCCGTCCACGAGGGCACCTCCGGGGGGACGGGGGCGGACGTTCGTGAGGCAGCTTTTCGGGTGGCGCCGGGGCGTTCACGGCAGAACGGGCACTGTGGCGGTTCCGTGACGAAACAGGAGCAATACGCGGACAAATACTCAACTGTCACAGTCACCACGGTGGTGGCGTTCACCGCCGGGCCGGTACGGTTCGCCGCATGAATGTGACGGGAATCTGGCCGGTCCTGGCCGTGGCGGGCTTCGCCGTACTGGCGGCCGTCGCGGCGGCGCTGGTGAAGCGCACCCGCCCGGCGCCGCGCCCGGCCGGGCCGACCGGTCCGCGGCCGCGCCCGAGCACCAGGTCCCGCCCGGAGCCGCAGGAGATCTGGTGGGCGGAGGTGCCGTTCGAGGACGGCCCCGGTTCCAAGGACCGCCCCTGCCTGGTGCTGCGGGTGCACGGCCGGACCGCCACCGTCGCGAAGATCACCAGCAAGCACCACGCCGAGCGCCCGGGCGTGCTGCCGCTGCCGCCCGGTTCGGTGGGCGACCGGCAGGGCCGGACCAGCTGGCTGGAGACCGACGAGCTGCGCGAGGTGCCGCTGTCGGCCTTCCGCCGCCGCGCTGGCACGGTGGACCGGCAGGTCTGGGCCCGGGCCCAGCGGGCCCTTCAGAACACCTAGGCCCAGAGCTGGCCCTGCAGTGCCTCGACCGCCGCCTCGGTGGACTCGGCGGTGTAGATGCCGGTGGACAGGTACTTCCAGCCGCCGTCGGCGACCACGAAGACGATGTCCGCGCGCTCCCCGGCGGCCGCCGCCTTGCGGCCGACGCCGATCGCGGCGTGCAGGATGGCGCCGGTGGAGACGCCCGCGAAGATGCCCTCCTGCTGGAGGAGTTCGCGGGTGCGGCGGACGGCGTCCGCGGAGCCGACCGAGAAGCGGGTGGTGAGCACCTCGGCGTCGTACAGCTCGGGGACGAAGCCCTCGTCGAGGTTGCGCAGCCCGTACACCAGGTCGTCGTAGCGGGGCTCGGCGGCGACGATCCTGACGCCGGGGACCTTCTCGCGCAGGAAGCGGCCGACGCCCATCAGGGTGCCGGTGGTGCCGAGGCCGGCCACGAAGTGGGTGACGGTCGGCAGGTCGGCGAGGATCTCGGGGCCGGTGGTGGCGTAGTGGGCGCCCGCGTTGTCGGGGTTGCCGTACTGGTAGAGCATGACCCAGTCGGGGTGCTCGGCGGCGATCTCCTTGGCGATCCGGACGGCGGTGTTGGAGCCGCCGGCGGCCGGGGAGGAGATGATCTCGGCGCCCCACATCCGCAGCAGTTCGCGCCGTTCCTCGCTGGTGTTCTCGGGCATCACGCAGACCATCCGGTAGCCCTTGAGCTTGGCGGCCATGGCGAGCGAGATGCCGGTGTTGCCGCTGGTGGGTTCCAGGATGGTGCAGCCCGGGGTGAGCCGGCCGGCGGCCTCGGCGCGCTCGATCATGTGCAGCGCCGGGCGGTCCTTGACCGAACCGGTGGGGTTGCGGTCCTCCAGCTTGGCCCAGAGGTTCACCAGGCCCTCGGCGTTGCCGGGGATGGTGGCGGACAGCCTCGGCAGGCGGACCAGCGGGGTGTTACCGACGGCTTCGAGCGGACTGTCGTAACGCAAGGGAGGCCTCCGGCCACGGCGGTGAGGGTGAAGAGGGGCGGCTCCCCCACCACCGGGCGGGGGAGCCGGGAGTCAGCGGGCGCCGCCGGCCACGGCGGGCAGGATGGTGACGCTGTCGCCGTCGGCGACGGCGGTGGAGATGCCCTCCAGGAACCGGACGTCCTCGTCGTTCAGGTAGACGTTGACGAAGCGGCGCAGCTCGCCGCCCTCCAGCAGGCGGGCGGCGATGCCGGGGTGGCGGGCGTCGAGGTCGGTGAAGAGTTCCCCGAGGTTGCTGCCGTTGCCCTCGACGGCCTTGGCGCCGTCGGTGTAGGTGCGGAGGATGGTCGGGATGCGGACCTCGATGGCCATGGGTGCGCTCCTGTGCGAGTCGTGTGGGGTGGGTGGGCCGCAGCGGGCGCGGCAGGGCGGAGGGGGCCCGGGGCGCGGAACCGCCGGTTCGGCGGCGGGCCCGGGATGGGGCGAGGCGGCTCTCAGCGCGAGCGCGCGGGCGTGCCGGGACAGATCGCGCCGGCGTGCCGGCACAGGTCGATGTGCAGGCGCGCCACGAGGCGGGTGCCCGGGGCCTGGTTGCTCACATCGACGGAACGCATGGACTCATCGTATAGATTCCCGGGCCCGCTCCGACATGCCCGTCTCGTGATCCGGATGTTCTGGTATCCGATGCTGAGACTCCGTGGGGACGGCACGGGCCCGCCGACCGCTCGCGCAGGGTCGGCGGGCCTCGCCCAGGTGGGTGCCGGTCAGGCCTCGTAGACCTCGACGACCTGAACGTCTTCCTCTGTGATCTCGCCGTCCACGATGCGGAACGAACGGAACTGGTAGGGGTCGTCCTCGCCGTTGCCGTCGGCGGTGGAGACCAGGACGTAGTGGGCGAACGGCTCGGAGGCGTAGCTCACGTCGGTGCGCGAGGGGTAGGCCTCGGTGGCGGTGTGCGAGTGGTAGACGACGACGGGCTCCTCGTCCCGGTCGTCCATCTCGCGGTAGAGCTTGAGCAGGTCGCCCGAGTCGAACTCGTAGAAGGTGGGCGAGCGGGCGGCGTTGAGCATCGGGACGAACCGCTCGGGCCGGCCGCTGCCGGCCGGTCCGGCGACCACGCCGCAGGCCTCGTCCGGGTGGTCGGCGCGGGCGTGGGCCACGATCCGGTCGCGGAGTTCTCGGGTGATGGTCAGCATGCGGTCAGGATGCCATGCCCCGGCGGGCCCCAGAACAGACGGTGGGGCGCCGGGGCGTCCGAGGCCCGGTCACCGGGTGTCCGCCACCCGGTCGCGGGGTGCCGACCGCACCCGGGATCAGCCGCCGTTGCGGGCGTGCAGGTGGTCGTGGGCCAGGCCGTGGACGGCCTGCGGGTTGCGGCGCTTGAGCACCTGGTAGCCGATCACCAGCACCGCGGCCCAGCCGGGGAAGACGTACAGCGAGATCCGGTTGTCCTCGTCCAGCGCGATCAGCACCACGACCAGGGCCAGGAAGGCGAGCGCGGCCCAGCTGGCCCAGACACCGCCGGGGGCCTTGAAGGTGGGCGGCGGCAGGTGGCCGCCCTTCCAGGCCTTGCGGTAGCGGATCTGGGAGATCAGGATCACCGCCCAGGTCCACAGGCCGCAGACCGTGGCGACCGAGGTGATGTACTCGAACGCCCGCGCCGGGACGAGGTAGTTGAGCACCACGCCGGCACCCATCAGCAGGCAGGAGACGGTGATCGCGAAGGCCGGGGTGCGGCGGGTGTTGAGCTTGGTGAGCTGCCCGGGGGCCTGGCCGCGCAGGGCGAGGTCGCGCAGCATGCGGCCGGTGGAGTACATCCCGGAGTTGCAGGAGGAGAGCGCGGCGGTGAGCACCACGAAGTTGATGATGCCGGCCGCGGCCGGGATGCCGATCTTGCCGAAGGCGGCGACGAACGGGCTGACGCCGGGCTGGAATTCGGTCCACGGCACGAGCGAGAGGATGACCACCAGGGCACCGATGTAGAACAGCGCGATGCGCCAGGGCAGGGTGTTGATGGCGCGCGGCAGGGTCTTCTCGGGGTTCTCGCTCTCGCCCGCGGTGACGCCCACGAGTTCGACGCCCAGGTAGGCGAACATGACGATCTGCAGGGTCATCACGGTGGCGCCGATGCCCTTGGGGAAGAAGCCGCCGTTGTGCCACAGGTGGGCGATCGACGCGGTGTCACCGGCCTTGCTGAAGCCCAGGGTCAGCACGCCGATGCCGATCAGGATCATGCCGATGATGGCGGTGACCTTGACCATGGAGAACCAGAACTCGATCTCGCCGAACAGCTTCACCGAGATCAGGTTGGCCGCGTAGAGGATGACCAGGAAGGTCAACGCGCTGGCCCACTGCGGGATGCCGGGCGCCCAGAACTTGACGTAGACCGCGGCGGCGGTGGTCTCCGCCATGCCGGTGACGACCCAGAACAGCCAGTACGTCCAGCCGGTGACGTAGCCGGCGAAGGGGCCGAGGAACTCCCGGGCGTACTCGGCGAAGCTGCCGGAGACCGGGCGGTAGGTGAGCAGCTCACCGAGGGCGCGCATGATCACGAAGATCACCAGGCCGGCCACCGCGTAGGACAGGATCAGGCTCGGTCCGGACTTGGAGATCGCGGTGCCGGCGCCGAGGAAGAGGCCGGTGCCGATCGCGCCACCGATCGCGATCATCTGGATCTGGCGGCTGCCGAGGCCCCGCTCGTAGCCCTCCTCATCCGGGGTGGTGTCGACCACTTGGTCGTACAACTGCTCGGCCATGGCGCACCGTCCTGGGTGGGTCTCGTGGGGTGGAGAAGTCGTACCACGCAGGATCCGGACAGCGGTGTTCATCTGAGCGATATTTGAGCATGACCTGTCACATTTTGCCCGTTTTGAAGATAAATGCCCCGGCGGATCGTCCACATGCTGGACGAATCGGCCGGGGCTTGCCCGAAAGCGGGCAGGATTGCGCCGGAGAGCGGATGAAACAGGTCCACTCTCAGTCGGCGATCGCCTCCAACAGCGACTCCTGGAGCGCCCCCAGCCACAGGTAGGCCATCACCAGCGGCTTGCGCTCGTCGCCGTCCGGCAGCTCATAGAGGCCCTGCGCGTCCTCCTCGGTGACCTCCAACCGGACCCCGAGGGTCAGCCGCAGGTCGTTGAGTGCGCCCAGCCAACGCAGGCACTCGGAGGCGGCCAGCTCGAGCACCTCGGCACCGCCGAGGCCGTCCAGCGCCCGGACCACCTGGAGCGCGTCGTCCCGCTTGCGGGCCCGCAGGTCGAGCTCGGTGTAGCGGCGGAACTCGCCGGAGGCGGCGACCGCCTCGGCGTCGTCCGGCTTCGCCGGGTCGCCGTAGGCGTCCGGGAACAGCCGGGCCAGCGCCGGATCGGCGGGGGCCTCGGTCGGACCCTCGGCGAACAGCGCGGCCAGCGGGTCACCGCCGTCGCCGCCGGGGCCGGGGCCGATCAGTTCCAGCATCTGCACTTCCAGCGAGCGCAGGATGGAGGCCTCCACCTCGTCCAGCGCGATCGCCGCGCCGCCATCGCCGGTGCTCTCGAACAACCCAGCCATCTGTATCGGTCAGCCCGTCTTCGTCGTCTTCGGTCTTCGGCCGCGCCGCCGGCCGGCGGCGGGTCGGTCGCGGGCGGGTCGGCGTGCGCCCGGTGCGGTCGGTGCCCGACGCGCTCAGTCGTGCTGCAGCGTGGCCCACAGGCCGTAGCCGTGCATCGCCTGGACGTCGCGCTCCATCTCCTCGCGGGAACCGCTGGAGACCACCGCCCGACCCTTGCTGTGCACGTCCATCATCAGCTTCCGGGCCTTGTCCTTCGGGTAGCCGAAGTAGGCCTGGAAGACGTACTGGACGTAGCTCATGAGGTTGACCGGGTCGTTGTGCACGATGGTCACCCATGGCGTGTCCGGCTCCGTCACCGGCAGTCCTTCGACCTCCGGGCGCTCGATCTCCACGGGCGCGACACTCACCGCCGGGCCTCCTCGCTGCACACTCGTCCGTTGTCCCTCACGCCCCATGCTGCCATCCGGGGGACACCCGGGCGATTCCGGCCCCGGCCCCGTCGTGAGAAATCGTCAAACTGACGCTAAGTGGTAGTAGCATCATCCTCATGGACGCCACTTCAGTGCGCGCGGCCGGGTCGACCGCGCTGCTCACCGACCGCTACGAGCTCACCATGCTGCAGGCCGCCCTGCGCAGCGGGGCCGCGCACCGCCGCTCCGTGTTCGAGGTGTTCACCCGGCGCCTGCCCGGCGGCCGCCGCTACGGCGTCCTGGCCGGCACCGGGCGGGTGCTGGACGCCGTCGAGAACTTCCGCTTCAGCACCGCCCAGCTGGACTGGCTGGCCGACCAGGGCGTGGTCGAGGACGACACCCTGCGCTTCCTCGCCGACTACCGCTTCCGCGGCGACATCCACGGCTACCCCGAGGGTGAGGTCTACTTCCCCGGCTCGCCGGTGCTCACCGTCGAGGGCAGCTTCGCCGAGGCGGTGATCCTGGAGACGCTGATCCTGTCGATCCTCAACTACGACTCGGCGATCGCGGCCGCCGCCTCCCGGATGACCGCCGCCGCCGGCGGCCGTCCGGTGATCGAGATGGGCGCCCGCCGGGCGCACGAGCAGGCCGCCGTCGCCGCCGCCCGGGCCGCCTACGTGGCCGGCTTCGCCGCCACCTCCGACCTGGAGGCCGGCTTCACCCACGGCATCCCGACCACCGGCACCTCCGCACACGCCTTCACCCTGGTACACGACAGCGAGCGGGACGCCTTCAAGGCCCAGATCGCCTCGATGGGCAAGGGCACCACCCTGCTGGTCGACACCTTCGACCTGCACGAAGCGGTCCGGACGGCCGTCGAGGTGGCCGGCCCCCAGCTGGGCGCGGTCCGGATCGACTCCGGCGACCTCACCCTGCTGGCCCACCGGGTCCGCCGCCAGCTGGACGAGCTGGGCGCCGACAGGACCCGGATCATCGTCACCTCGGACCTGGACGAGTACGCGATCGCCGCACTGGCCGCCGCTCCGGTGGACGGCTACGGCGTCGGCACCAGCCTGGTCACCGGCAGCGGCCACCCGACCTGCGCGATGGTCTACAAGCTGGTCGCCCGCGCCGGGACCGAGGACGGCCCGCTGGTGCCGGTGGCCAAGCGCGCCGCCGGCGGCAAGACCAGCATCGGCGGCCGCAAGTGGGCCGCCCGCCGGCCCGACTCCGAGGGGGTCGCCGAGGCCGAGGTGGTCGGCACCGGCCCGGTCCCGGACGAGCTCCGGCCGCACCTGGTCCAGGTGCCGCTGGTGCTGGGCGGCGAGACGGTCGGCCGCGAGCCGCTGACCGCCGCCCGCGAGCGGCACGTCCGGGCCCGGGCGGCGCTGCCGCTGTCGGCCACTCAGCTCTCCAAGGGCGACCCGGTCATCCCCACCGAGCTGATCGACTGACCCCGGCCGGGCCGGATCCGCGCGGACCGGCGGTGGGTCAAAGGCCTTCCGCCCCCGCGCGCCACTCCCTAGAGTCAGCCGTAGAGTTCCCCTGGAATCCCCCGAAGTCCTCCGGAGTCCTCCCAGAGGCCCGAGGGCCCCACCACCGGGGCACACCGCCCCCACATCCGAGGATGCGAGCCATGCACCGGGCACTGATCGTCGTCGACGTGCAGAACGACTTCTGCGAGGGCGGCAGCCTGGCCGTCGCCGGCGGCGCCGAGGTGGCCGCCGCCATCACCGACCTGATCGCCGAGTCCTCCCCCGGCTACCAGCACATCCTCGCCACCCGGGACCACCACATCGACCCGGGCGAACACTTCTCCGCCGAGCCGGACTACGTCTCCAGCTGGCCGGTGCACTGCGTGGCCGGCACCGAGGGCGTGGGCTTCCACCCCAACTTCGCGCCCGCCGTGATCTCCGGCGCGGTCGAGGCGGTGTTCGACAAGGGCGCCTACTCGGCGGCCTACAGCGGCTTCGAAGGGCTGGACGAGAACAACCGCGGCCCGGTGGAATGGCTGCGCGAGCGGCAGGTCGACGAGATCGACGTGGTCGGCATCGCCACCGACCACTGCGTCCGGGCCACCGCCCTGGACGCCGCACGGGCCGGCTTCACCACCCGGGTGCTGCTCGACCTCACCGCCGGGGTGGCGCCGGAGACCACCGCCGCCGCGCTGGACGAGCTGCGGGCGGCCGGGGTCGAGCTGGTCGGCACGCCGGTGGTCCGCTCCTGACGCCGACCGACGACGGCGACCCGCACCGGCCGACGCCGACTGGCACCGACTGGCACTTGCCGACACCGGCTGACGCCGGGGTTCAGACGACCAGCAGCTCCACCACGTCCGTCCCCCCGGCCCGGTAGGCCTCGCGCAGTTCACCCCCGACCCTCTCCGGGTCGGCGGCCAGCCGGGCCCCGGAGACGTACACCACCCGGATGCCGAGGTACTCCATCCGGTGCTGGCCGCCGCGCACCCAGGCGGCCTCGCCCTCGCTGACGCAGCGCAGGTCGGAGTCCACCTCCACCGCGACGCCGCGCTCCGGCCAGTAGAGGTCCGGGACGCCGATGTAGGTGCCGCCGCGCATCCGCAGCTCGGGGGCGGCCAGCGGGGCGGGCAGCAACCACTCGTCCACCAGCCGGCCGACCTGCTCCAGCACGAAGTCCCGCTCGGCGGCGAGAAGTTCGTCCAGCACGGCGCGCACCCGGGGCTCGGCGGTCAGCCCGGCGTCGACCAGCTCGGCGGCCAACTCCCCGACCGTGCACCGGTTCTCCGGCCGGGAGACGGCCTCCCGCAGCACCTCGCGCACCGGCGCCGGGGCGCCCTGGTCGACCGTCCACTCGCACAGCGCGTCCGCGACCGCCCGGGCGACCGGCGCGCAGGCCAGGCCGTGCACCGAGCGGGCCACCAACTCCCGTTCGGTGCGCCGGATCCGCACCTCGCCGGCGTCCTTGAGCCGACGCTGGCGGGGCACCAGGACGTCCACCCCGGTCACCGCGGGCAGCCGGGGCACGGCGGCGAAGCCGTACAGGGCCAGGGCGGCCGCACCGGTGATCACCGCACCCGCGCGGCAGCCCTCCTCGCGGCCGTTCTGCGCCGCGTACAGCAGCGCGGCCCACAGCCGCTGCTCCGGGGTGGGCTCGCCGGACTGCAGCAGGTAGACCCGGGGCAGCAGCCGCTGCCAGGGCCCGCCCCGGCGGCAGTGCCCGGTGACGACCCGGGCCGGCACGCCCCGGGCGCGCAGCTGGCTCGCGGTGACGACGTTCTGCTGACGCTTCGCCAGCTCGTCCAAGGACGGTGGCGGCGACGGAATCCGGTAGTTCATGCCGACACCATCCCCAACCAGCGCGGCCCGCGAGCGGCAGCCTGACGCACTGTTACGCAACCGTCGCGAAACCGGGATCAGCCTGCACTAAAGTCCCCATACCCTCACCCATTTGGAGTAAATGACGTTCATATGGCTATCGGGCCCGATCGGAAACGATCGCCGACCTGGTCGCCTGACCCAGAGTGATCAAGGGCATACGGCGAGGGACCCCCAGTGCGTCAATCCCGCCCCGTGGATTGCCTAGGCTTACGTCATGTCACGTGACGAGACCGCCGGCCTCCGCGCGGCCCAGCTCCGCCTCGGCCGTCTGCCCGGATACGTCCGCCGCCCGGACCCGGCCCGCCGCAGCGGTGAGAAGGGCCATACGTACAAGAAGGGCTGGGAGGTCCGCTTCACCGCCCGCAGCGAGGCGGAGATAGCCGAGATCCGCGAGCTGGTGGTCGCCGCCGGGTTCGCGCCGGCCAGGCCCTTCTTCAAGGGGCACCAGCTCATCCAGCCGGTCTACGGCATGGCGGCCGTGCAGGCCTATCTGGCCGCTAGACAGGCAGCCGAGGAACACGCCGAGCGGGTCGCGCTCGGCCGGCGCAGGCGGGCGGCGGGGGCGCACGCGGGGGCTGCGCACGCCGGTACGGCGCACACGGGTGGCGGGCGCACCTCCAGTGGGCACGTGACCGGCCCGTCCGGCGCCCACGGCACCCCCGGCACTCCCGGGACCCACCGGTGCGAACGCGAGGAGGCCGCCGCGGTGGCCGCTGCGGCGGCTGCGGCCGCAGCGGCCGCGCCCGCCCAACTGGCCCGGCGGCGAGCCGTCGAGGCCTTCCCCGCCCAGGTCGAACGCGGCAACTCCGCCGACGACCGGATCTCCTCCTCGGAGGCCCGCACGAACTCCTGACCGGGCCGCGCCGCCCCGCCCCGCGCCCCGGTTGCCGCAGGCCGCCGGGGCGCGATCGCCGCACCCGTTCCCGCCCGCCGACACCCGCCCCGAGGCAAGACCCGCCGTGAATACGGTTGCGCGGGTGGTTGTGCGGCCACAGCTTCGCGCCGTGGGCGTGGACGCGAGACCCGGCAGGCCCTACGGTGGCACCTCAACTGCCGTACAGCACCTGCATTCCCACACCCTCTGACCAGCTGCGACACGCTCACACCTGCGTCCCCCGCACCACTGCGCAGCACTCCACGGACCGGCTCCGACCGGCCCTGGCCCGCCCCGCCCGGCAGTACCACCGCCGCGCCGCACCGGCTGTCGCCGGAACCGGCCGAGCGGCGGCGGGTTCCGGGCATTCCATCAGATTGGTCACCCAGCGCACCGAGGGCCTACCGTAGAGTGAGCACAGATGATCGACCGTCAGACACCCATCTCCCTTTCCGAGAAGACGAGATGACCAACAGTCACACGAGCGCCGCCGAGCCTCCCTCCGAGCCCGGCGAACCGGAGGGCGTACCACTGGAATTCGCGGCCTTCTGCGAACTCCACCGCCCCCGGTACCTCAGCTACGCCCGGGTGTGGCTGACCGGGCACGGCGACGCGGCCACCGCCGTGCAACAGGCCTTCTCCGAAATCGCCGTCCACTGGCGGGAACTGCTCACCAGCCCCAACCCGACCGCGCTCGCCTGGCAGATCCTGCGCACCACCGTCGCCGAACACACCCGGCAGACGACCGCCGTCGACCAGGACCGCCACCCCGCCGACGACGACCTGGCGATCCTGCACTACGTCGTCGGCCTCGCCGCACCCGAGATCGCCGACGTCATCGGCACCGACACCGCCAGCGTGGCCGGGCGGCTGCGGCGCACCATGCTGCGCGAGGCCTCCGGGTGGTGACCCCTCCCGCCCCCGGGCACCTCAGAGCCGCTCGCCCGTCACGTCGAACAGGTGGTGCACCGGGTCGTGGATCAGGTAGCGGGCGAAGGACTCGACCGTGAACCGCGCCCCGTCGCTGCGCTTCCCGGTCCGCCGCCACTGCTCGCCCGCCACCGCCTCGAACGCCGCCGCCAGCGCCTCGGCGGCCTCCGCCAGTTCCCCGGCCACCGTCTGCGGCCGCTGCTCCCAGTAGCGCTCGGCGACCGCCGTCTCGTCCTGGTTCCAGTTGGGGAACAGCGGGCCGTCCTGGTCCAGCATCAGGTTCAGCCGGACCAGGAACAGCCGGAAGACGTCCCGGACGTGGCAGGCGTACTCCAGGTCCGACCAGATCTCCGGGGCCGGGCGGCGGCGCAGCTCCTCCTCGTCGCCGGCCAGCACCGTCAGCCAGCTGTGCGCGTTCGCCCGGACCATCGCGGCGACGTCCGTGGGCACCACCTCCGGGGTGTCCAACCCGCAGTCGGCGCACGGGCGTTCCAGCACCCAGGTCCAGTCCTTGGTGTCGGGGACGATCGCGTCGGCGGGGCTCAGGGCGTGCTCTGAAGTGCTCATGGGCCCAGCATGGCGGCCGCGCCGACCTCCCACCAGCGGCAAGGGCGCCAGCGACCGCCGAAATGCTGCCAGGCGTTCCCGGGTCAGCGGTCGTCGCGCTCGTACTCCAGCCGGGCCGCCAGCAGGCTGTCCAGGTGCTCACGGCTCCACGCGCACACCGCGTCCATCGGACCGAGCAGCGTGCGGCCCAGCGGCGTCAACGCGTACTCGACCCGCGGCGGGTTCTCGGCGTACTCGGTCCGGGCCACCACACCGTCCTGCTCCATCGAACGCAGCCTTGGCCACTCAGCCGCCCTCGACCTGCTGCACGGCTCCCCCGCCACCCTCGACTGGGTCGTCGTCACCCCGCCGATGACCTCGACCGCACCGCCCCCGGCACCGGCCACTACCGGGTCGGCGGCCCCCAGGTCCTCGGCCCCCGCATCGCCCAGGCCGACCTCGCCGTCGCCGTCGTCGACGAACTCACCGCCCCGGCCCACCACCGGCAGCAGATCGCCGTCGCCGAACAGCCCCTCGACGCGCGGTAATTCCCTGTACGAACCGGGCGCCGCCGGGCATCCTGGGCGCCATGCCGAGCGATCTCTCCGCCCTCTCCGTGAAGCCCGTGCTCCACGGCCCCAGCGTCCGCCTCGTCCCTCTGGACGCCCGGCACACCGACCCGATGTGGGAGCTCTGCGTCGACCCGGAGACCAACCGCCTCACCGGCACCCGCACCGCCTTCACCCGCGACCAGATCGAAAACTGGTGCACCACCCGCCCCGACCAGCCCGACCGGCTCGACCTCGCCGTCGAAGACCCCGCCACCGGACGCTTCCTCGGCGAAACCGCCCTCACCGACGTCGACCCCGACAACTCCTCCGCCGACTTCCGGATCGCCCTCACCCCCGACAGCACCGGCCGCGGCATCGGCACCCAAACCACCCTCCTGGTCCTGCGCCACGCCTTCGAGACCGTCCGCCTCCACCGCGTCCACCTGGAGGTCTACGAGTACAACGAACGCGCGGCCCGCGCCTACCGGAAGGCCGGCTTCACCCTCGAAGGCCGCGCCCGCCAGGCCCACCACTGGGACGGCCGCTACTGGGACGTCCTCCACATGGCCGCCCTACGCGACGACTGGCTCGCCACTCAGTGACCGGGCCCGCCGTAGGGCGGTTGCTGGTAGGGCGGCGGCTGCGACCACACCCCGGCTGCGGCCGCCGCGGCCTCAGCCGCCGCCCGCTTCCGTCGCCGGGCCATCAGCACGGCGGCCACCGACGCGCCCAGCACCACGGCACCGGCGGCGGCTGCGGCGATCACCAGGCCGGTGCTGTCGCTGCTCCCGCTGCCGGCATCCCCTTCGGGGACCACGGGCTCCACGGAGGGCTCGTCTGTCGCGTCGTCGTCGTAGCCCGGCGGGGTGCCTTTCGACTCGGGCCGCTTCACGAGCGGGTTCTCCTTCGGCCCGTTGTCCACGGCGGGGTTCGCCTCCAGCGCCTTCGCGGGCGCGACGGTTCCGTAGCCGTAGTGATTGTTGGGCACCACAGTCCCGTTGGCGGGAGGGGTGGCCGTCTTGATCATCCGGTTGATCACCTGCCCGGCGGACAAGTTGGGGTACTTGGAACGGATGAGCGCGGCGGTGGCGGAGACGTAGGCAGTGGCGTCGGAAGTACCGTCCCCAACCGCATAGCTCGTCGGGGACTTCGCCGAGGCGTGATAAATCCCCACACCGGGTGCGATGAGCGTGGTCTCGGAACCTGACGTGGAGTCCTCCCAGACAACTCCCTTGGAGTCCGCTGCCCCCACGGCCACCACCCCTGGGAAGCCTGCCGGATACCCAACACCGTCGGTCTTACCGTCGTTGCCCGTACCCGCTACAAGCACGACATCCTTGGAGACCGCGTATGCGACAGCCTTTCGCGACTGCGAGTCGAACCGCGACCCCCCGGCGATGGAGAGATTGATGACCTTCGCCCCGTTGTCCGCCGCGAAGCGGATCGCCGCCGCGAGATCGTTCTGCTCAGGAATGGGGCCACCGTCGCTCGTCCGCACCTTCACCGGAAGGATCTTCGCCTTGGGGGCCAGACCCATGACTCCGTCCTGCGAACCGTGGCCGTGCCCCGCGATCAGGCTCGCCATGCCGGTGCCGTGGCCATCAGTGTCGATGCGCCCGTCCGATTTGGTACCTGAGAAGTCGGCCCCTGGAAGGACCTGCCCGCTCAGGTCCTGATGCTCCGAGTTCACGCCGCTGTCGACCACCGCGACGACGACACCGTCGCCCTGGCTGACCGGCCAGACCTTGGCATCAGCCTCGAAGGTCTTCAGAGCCCACTGCTTGTCCCTGATCTGGTCAGCGGATGCCGCCGGTGCGGCGACGGCCAAGACCAGTGCCCCAGCGGCAAGGACCGCCGTACCACGCGCCAACAGGCGGCTCGTCAAACCCGGTCACCCCACTCAACGAGGCATCCCGCAGATCACCGACCTGCGGGATGCGATCAGATCACCCGTCCGTTTACGGACGGCCTCATTCCACCACGTTCGGGTTCGCCGGCTTCTCCGACGCCCAGGTCTCCTCGTCCTCGACAAGGTAGTCGGGCCGCTTGCCGTCCTTCCCCCGGCCCTTCTTGCGACTCTGTGCCTCGCTCATCGGCATGCCGGGCGCCATGACGCCTGTGCCACGGGCTCCGAGTTCGGCGCCCATCCGGCTCCGAGCCCCCAGCCCGGATCCGCCTTCCGTGAAGGCTTGCTTGCCGCGTGCTCCGGTACCGGGCGGCGTCGTCTCGCGGACAGCTCCACCAGGCCGGGCCACAGAGCCGCCTCCCTGCTTGCCACCGGGCGCCGGACGGCCCCCGGCTCCGATTCCCGGATAGACCTCGCCACCGCCGGCGCTGACGGCTCGGCCCCCGCGTGGGCCCGAACCCTCCACCGGCACCGCGCCGCCGCCGGGGAACTCCTTGCCGCCGAATCCGGCCTTGCCCTGCCCGAAGCCGGGCCCGACCGGGGTGCTCTGCATGGTCGGTCCCGAAGGACTGGCAGTCGTCTGCCCACCGCCGCCGGCGATCAGTCCGCTCGTCGGCGCCGTCGACGGTAGGCCGTTCACGCCGGACGTCTGGGTCCCGGAGGTGACGGGGCCCGGCACGCTTCCGCTCGGACGGGGCACTGGGTTGCCTGAGACGCCCGCATCGGGGCCACGACCGGCTGCGGCCGACTTCGGCGGGGCCTGCGCCGTCCCTCCCTTGATCCCCGAGTCGGTCGGGACGGCCGAGTTCCTGGACGTGGAGCTTGCCGTCATCGGAGGCTGCGAGGCCTTGGGCCGCTGCGGAGCGCTGACAGCCGCCGACCGCGCCGACGTTCCCCCGGCTCCGAAAGAGGCTCCCGAGAACACCGCGGCCGTCACGGCCGCCGCGGCGTTGCTCGGGTCGTCCTGCGATCCCGGATCAGTGGGATTCTTCTCGATGCCCTTGTAGGAAGGCACCGGCGGAGCCTTCAGCGCCGGCGTCGCGATGCGGTAGTGCATCGCCAGGGTCTGCATGACGGCCGCCGCCTCGGCCTTCTTGCGGTCGGCGATCTGGATGTGCTCGTCGTCGGTGCTGAGGAAGTCGTCGACCTTGTCCTTGAGTTTGTCCCAGTTGCCGGGTTCCTCGGGCATGTCGCGCTTGGCCTTGGCCATGGCCTCGGACATGTTGTGGAGGGTGTTGGCCGCGTCGTTGGCGTAGGCGGCGGCCTCGTTGATGCTGGAGGCGAGGCTGAGCATGCTGGCGTGGAAGGCGTTGCTGGTGGGGCCTTCCCAGGAGGTGGCGGCCTCGGTGCTGACGTTGGTGAGGGTCTTGCGGATGTCCTTGAGGGCGGTCGCGGCCTTGCGCCAGGGATCGCCGGCGGCCATGACCGCGCCGGGGTCGAGGGCCTGCGCCATCTTGCGGAGCTGGGCGTGGCTGTATTTGGTGAAGTCGGTGTAGACCACGGGTGGTTCCCCTCCGTTCGGGTCGCGGGCGGCTAAAGGGTGGCGTTGCCGCGGTTGGACGGGACGAGGCTCTGCTTCTGCTCGTACGCGACCTCGCTGGTGGCGGAGGGGTCGGCGACCGACCAGCCGTCGTCGGCGAGCTTGAGCTTCTTGGCCACGTGCTGCTCGTGTTCCTCGTAGTTGGTCGCGGTGAGTTCGGCGCTCTTCTGGGCCTCGTCGATGGCGCCCTGGAGCTGGTTGAGCACGTCGCGCAGCGCGTCCCGCATGCTGCTGTAGCGGCCGTGGATCTCGGTGGCCTCGGCGAAGGTGCCGAAGGCGTCCTTGCCGATGCCGCTGAGCCCGTGGGTGTTCGTACCGTTCGCGTCCTTCTCGAAGGTCTTGAGCAGCAGCCGCACTTGGCCTGCGAAGGTGCGGAGTTGTTCGACCTCGACCCGGTAGCCCTGTCCGTTTCCCCCGGTCGAACCGGTCCCTGCTCCCACTTCGGCGCCTCCCCCGTGCGTCCGTCCCCTGCGGCCGGAGCCGGGCCCCGGTGTCTCATGTCTAACACACCGGGTCCGAATTCCGCCCGGGGCGGGGTCAGTTCGGGGACGTCCGGGCGCGCAGGGCCTCGGCCAGGGCGCGGCGGCAGAGGGAGTCGGCGTGCCGGGTGGTCTCCGGCAGCCGGTAGCGGCGGGCGAGGTCGAGGGTGGTGCGGACGGCGGTGTCGAGGCCGATGCGGTGGCCGACCGAGACGTAGACGGGTTTCACGCCGGGGCGGGTGCGGACGGTTCGGCCGACCTCCTCGCCGGTGGCGGGGTCGGTGAGCGGGGTCGAGGAGCCGCGTTCCGTGTCGGGTTCGCGGTGGGCGAAGGTGAAGGGGGTCTTGGCGACACCGAGGGTACGCAGCCCGGTGAGGACGCCGAGGTGGCTGGCGAGGCCGAGGCGGCGCGGGTGGGCGAGGCCGTAGCCGTCGCAGACGACGGTGTCGGGGGTGCGGGTGAGGGCGGCCAAAGCGTCGAGGACGGCGGGGAGTTCGCGGAATGCGAGCAGTCCGGGGACGTAGGGGAAGGCGATCCGCCCGATGGCGGTGGCCTCCTCGACGACGTCGAGGGTGTCCCGGTCGAGCAGGACGGCCGCGGCGACGACGAGGTCGTGGTCGTCGTCGTACGCGACGTCGACCCCGGCGATCAGCCGCTCCTCGGACCTGTCGTCGTCGTCGACGGCCTGCACGAGCGGCCGCAGTCGTTCCTGTTCGGCGAGCGCCTGGGCCTCGGTGGTGGGCCAGTCGGCGGGGATGGGCACGGTCGGTTCCCCCGGTCTGCGCGGTGTGGACGGGCTCCACCGTACCGAGGGGCTCGGACGACCCCGGGGTGAGCCCGTGCGCCCCCCGTGCCCCCGATCCTGCAGGTTAGCCTGGACTTACCGAACTCCCCTGCCGGGTAGGACCTTTGGAACCGGCACAACTCCCGCCCGTTTCCCCCGACGTGCGAAGGGCCCCCGCCATGCCGCGTCCGTCCGCTGCCCAGTTCTGCCTCGGCTCGTTCACCGTCGTCGCCACCACGGTGGCACTGCTGGCCGTCTCGGGCGCCTCGGGCGTCCTGGAGGTCGCGGTGCTGGTGGCCTTCGCGTTGGCGCTCGGCACCGTGGTGACGGTCTCGTTGTCCGTGTCCTCCCGCCCGGCCGGCCCTGCGGAGGGCCCCGGCTCCCCGGCCACTGCCGGACGCGAGTACGCCCGGCAGCGCTGATCCGCCGCCGGGCGTCGTCCCGCCGTCGCGTTCAGACCTCGGCGGTGACCACCACGGTCTTCGCGGCCTTGTCGTGGATGCACTGGCGGAAGGGCCTGTCGAAGACGCCGAACATCCCGTCGATGAGCCACCACAGGGCGGCGCAGCAGAGCACGGCCGGGAGGATGAAGACGGCTGCCCGGGTCCAGGCGGCGGACTGGGTGGGCGGGTTCCCGTCGACCAGCATGGCGACGCGGACCTTCGTCGCCTTCTTGCCGAGGGTCTGGCCGTCCCGGCTGAGCATCAGGCCCTCGTAGATGAGGTAGATGGCGCAGCCGAGCCAGAAAGCGCTGGTGGAGCCATTGCGCGTGCCGAGGTCGGCGAAGGGTCCGACGATGACCACGCCGATGGCCTCGACGAGGATGAGGTCGATGAGCCGGGCGAGGATCCGCTTGGGCCAGGTGCCGATCGGCGGCATCCCGGGGACGGGGGTGCCGTACATGCCGGGGCCGGTGCCGTAGCCGGACGGGGGCTGGTCGTACGGCTTCTGACCGTGGTCCGATCCGCCGTAGGTGCCCCGGTAGGCGCCGGGGCCCTCGGCCGGGGCGCCGGGCGGGGTCGGGCGCGGCGGTTCGCCTTCCGGCGTGCCGCCACCGGGGTACGGGGGCCGCTTGCCGAAGGAGGGCTTACCGCCCCCCTCCGGCTGGGGGCCTGAGGGGTCGTGGGTGCTCATTCCCCGAGTAGAACATCACGCATTCTCGACACTTAGGACATTTTGTCCGTTTTGCCGCCCGGGCCGGAGCGGCCTCGTCGCAACGTCCCCCCGGCGACGACCCGCGCTGCGGCCTCAGCCGCGGACCACCCGGGTCCGGGCCGCCCGGTCCTGCCAGCCGCGCCGCGCCGGACGGTCGAACACCGGCCACACCAGGCCGAGCAGCAGCACCAGCCCGAGCTGTCCGACCGTCCAGCGCAGCAGCGAGCGGCCGAGGCCCAACCGGGATTCACCGGGCTGGGCGGCGTCCACCACTCGGATCCGGGCCAGCCGCTTGCCGAAGGTCTGGCCGGTCCGGGCGATCGGCAGCACCTCGTAGAGCAGGCTGACGAACACCAGGATGCCGAGCAGCACGGCCAGCTTGCCCACCACCACGCCGTCCACCAGCCAGACCTGGACATGGCGACGGGTGAGGAAGCTGGCCATCTTGGCCCGGTCGAGCTTCTGCTGGAGGTGGTCGGCCACCGAGCGGCCGAGCGGGATCCCCGCGGCGACGGCGACCACCAACAGCACCCCGGTGTCCACCGCCCGAGCCGCCAGCCGCCGCCCCAGCCCGGCCGGCACGGCGGGGGCGGCGGACCGACGGCGGACGGCGGCCTCCCGGGCCGGCCGAGCGTCGGGCAGCGGAGCAGCGGGTACGGGAACCAAAACCCGGGTGGGCGCCGGAGCGGGTACGGACCGTACGGGATCGGGCGCGGCCTCCGTCGCGGCTTCCGCCGCGACCTCCCCCTCGGCCGCCGACTCGCCCTCCGCCCCGACCGCCGGCACCGGCACTGCGGCAGCCACCGGCGTCGGCAGCTCCCGCACCGTCACCGCGATGGCGGGCGCGACTGCGGCGGCCACCTCCACGGCAACGGGAGCGCGCTCAGCCTCCGCGCGCCCCTCCTCCGCCTCGGGCGCCCCCGGAAGCACCCCCCAGGAGACCCAGCGCGGCGCCCCGCCGGTCTCCATCAGGCCCTGCTGCGTCCGCGGATCGGCCTGCCAGCCGGACGCCCCGGGGGCCTCCTCCGCGGCGGGCTCGACGGTGCGGAACACCGGCCCGCCGATCACCTCCGCGGCCCGCGGCCCGACCACGAACGACGCCCCGCCGGCGGTCTGGTCGAGGTAGACCGGCCCGGTGTCGGCGGAGGTCTCGGCCGGGCGCGACGGCGACAGGGGCGAGTGCGAGCGCGCCTGCGGCACCGGCGGCGGCACCACCCGCGCCGCGGCCACGTCGGGGGCGGGCCGCCGGGCGGCGAACCGGGGCGGCTGCAGGACCTCGCCCTCGGCGGGCGCGGGGCGGCTGGTGCCCGGCACCCAGGCCGAGCCGCCCCAGTACCGGACGAAGCCGGGGATGGAGGGGTCGGGGTAGTAGCCCGGCTCGGGTGCGACGGCCGGGTCGCCGTCGGCGGCGAAGGGGCGGTCCGTCATGGCGGTCTTCTCTCCTGCCAGGTCCCGACGAGGGCCGATGGGGGGTCGGGACGGTCGGGACGGGTCGGAACAGGTCTCAACGCAAGCCACGGCGGCGCGCCCGGCACACCCGGGGCGCTCGGCGCGCGCGTGGGGGCGCCGGCGACGGGCGGACAGTCGCCGAACAGTCACAAAGGGTAGTACCTCGCTGGAGTGGCGACGGGAAGTTGGCGAATCCTCGGACAGCGGAGGGCCACCCGGGGTAAGGGAACCGGCGCGCGGCAGGTGCCCGCGCGCCGCGCCCCCGGCCGTCACCACCCCTCAGGAAACTTCCCGAAGAAAACCCGGAAACGTGTGTAAGAGCCGGTGTGCACCGCCCTCTCAAAGGTCACAGGGCCCGGAACCGGGCACGAACCGAAGGCAGAGAGGAAGACGATCATGGACCGCCCCGTCAGCGTCGTGGAGCACGAGCTGGAGCTCAACCTGGTGCTCTCCCCCGAGCAGAGCGTCCCCGTCCCGGCCCGACTGACCTACGGCAACCACGACCCGTACGCGGTGTACATCACCTTCCACCTGGACACCGGCTCCCCGGTCACCTGGGTGTTCGCCCGCGAGCTGCTGGTCGAGGGCACCTTCCGCCCGTGCGGCCAGGGCGACGTGCGGATCTGGCCGACCCGCTCGGGCCGGCGCAGCATCCTCTGCCTGGCGCTCAGCTCGCCCGCCGGGGACGCGCTGCTGGAGGCGCCGCTGCCGGCCGTCGCGGCCTGGCTGGAGCGGGCGCACCGGCTGGTCCCGCCGGGCAGCGAGCTGGCCGCGCTGGACATGGACGGCTCGCTCGCCGAGCTGCTCGCGTAGGCGTGCGCCGCAGCGTGCACTGGCGCGTGCGGGAACAACGCACCCGGGAACAACGCGTCCAGGCAGACCACCCGGAGGAACAACACGTGCCGCAACAACACGTGCAGGAACAGGCCCGGGAACCGGGCAACAGCAACGGCGCCCCCGCCGGCTCAGCGGGCCGCGGGGGCCTGCTGACGACCGCGGGTGGCGTCCGGGCCGCTGTCGCCGCTGCGCTGTCCGGGCAGCCGGACCAGGGGCGCGCCGGCGGACCGCCGCCGGGCCCTTGTCCGGATCGCGGCGGCGAGCAGGAAGCAGAGTCCGACCCACGGATAGATCGAGGTGGGCAGCTGGCGCAGGGGTGACATGTGGAGGACGGCCGGGCCGAGCGGCTTGGCGGCCCACATCGCGAAGGACAGGAAGGCGACCAGCGTGGCCCAGAACGCGGCCCGCCAGCGCAGCCTGCGCACGCCCGCCGGGCGAGCGTGCTCGACGGAGGCCTCGGCGGCGAGCAGGACGAGCACCGGCACGCACCAGACCCAGTGGTGGGTCCAGCTGATCGGTGAGATCAGCACGGCCGTGACGGCGGCGCAGCAGACGCCCCAGGCCTCGGCCCGGGGCAGCCAGCGGCCGCTGCGGGCGGCCCAGGCGGCGACGGCGAGGCCGGCCAGCGCGACCAGGCCGGCCCCGAGGGTGGCGAGGATTCCGGGGTCGGCGGTGTGCAGCAGGCGGGCGAAGGCGCCGCGCAGCGACTGGTTGTCGACGATCTCGGTCTTGCCGACCCGGGAGGAGTCGTAGAGGTACTTGGTCCAGAAGCCCCAGGTGGCGTCGGGCAGGAAGAGCGCCCCGATCAGGAAGGTGCCGAGGAAGGTGAGGCCGGCCGTGAAGGCGGCCCGGACCCGGCCGGTGATCAGCAGGTAGACGGCGAACAGGCCGGGGGTGAGCTTGAGGCCGGCCGCGATGCCGATCGCCATGCCCTTGCTGCGGTGCGCGTCCGAACGGGTGAGGTCCCAGAGGATCAGGCAGGCGAGGGCGAGGTTGATCTGGCCGTACCGGAGCGTGGTGAAGACGGGTTCGAGCCAGACGCCGAGGCCGGTCACCAGGACCACGCCGATCGGTCGCAGCTCGCGGCGGGGCCAGCCGACCAGCTTGAAGGACAGGTGGGTCAGCAGTGCGAGCAGCCCGAGGTTGCCGAGAGTGATCGCCACCCGGAGGAAGGGGACCGGGAACCAGGTGGTCGGGACGAACAGCATCGCCGCGAACGGCGGGTACGTCGCGGGCAGGTTCCACTCGGTGACGCGCAGCGCGTACAGGTCGGTGCCGTTGGCGACGGCGGCGCCCTCGGCCCGATAGACGATCATGTCCACCATCGAGGTGTGGACGAAGTGGCGGACCACTGCGTACACGACCAGGGACAGCAGGGCCAGGGCCGAGGCGGCCAGCAGCGGGCGGCGGGGCGCCTCGCGCAGCGCGCGCGGGGGGGCGCCGAGCGCGAGCCGCAGCCGGTCGGACAGTGGGGCGGACGAGGGATCGGGTACGGTCCGCACCGGGCTGCGCTCGTCTTGCACCGCTGTCACTGTCCACTCCGTCCACCGCTCGGCCAACCAGCGACGATACCGGATGGCGCCGGACCCGGCCTGGGCACGATCAACTACGCAGCGTCATAACGCGGGCCGAGCTGCGGAACAGTGACGCCCCGGCCGCCCGTGCCCGGCTGCGGGCTGAGCACGGACGTCCGGGGCCGACCAGGGGGCCTGTGGGACGAACAGGGGCAGGGTGAACAGGGGCCCGGGGGCGGGGGCCTCAGCCGGTGTAGCCGCCGAGGGTCCGGGTGAAGTCCAGCGGCTGCTGGACGATGCTGCTGCAGGTGGCGTCGGCGTAGCCCTTGGCGCCGCCGTCGCAGGCCTTGTCCCGGGTGCCGGACCACATCGCCAGCCAGGCCAGGTGCTTGGTCGCGGCGAAGTCGGCGAGCTGCTTGGCGTCGGCCACCGTGAAGACCTCGCTGGCGACGTCGTTGACGCCGATCATCGGGGTGACCGCGACCTTGCGCCAGGCGGCCGCGTCGTCCAGCCCCAGCACGCTCTTGACCTGGGCCTGGGTGGCGGTGGCCGCGGCGATCGCGTAGGTGCCCATCCGGCCCTGCGGGTTGGGGGCGACGCCGTCGCCGAAGTCCATCGCCATGATGTTGACGGCGCCGATCGCGACGCCGTTGGCCTTGGCGTCGGCGACCAGGTTGACGCCCTCCTGGGTCAGGCCGGAGGGCAGCGCGGGCAGGGTGAAGGAGACGTCGAGGGCCTTTCCCCTGGCGGCGGCGTTCTTCTGCAGCTGGGCGACGGCCTGGGCGCGCCGGGTGTTGGCGGCGGCGTTGGCGATCGCACCGCCCTCGACGTCGAAGTCGAGCTTGGTCACCCCGTAGGCGTCGACGGCCTTCTGGTACGCGGCGGCCAGGTCGGCGGTGGAGTCGCAGGCTAGGGCCAGCTCGCTGCCGTTGGCGCCGCCGAAGGAGACCCGGACGTCGCCGCCCGCCGCCCGCAGGGCGCCGATCTGGGCGGCCACCGCGTCGGCGGACAGGTCGCTCACGCCGCCCCACTTGGGCGCGCAGCCGCCGCCGGAGACCACGAAGGCCAGGTTGAAGTTCTTCACGCCGGTGGCCTTGGCGGTGGCGGCCAGGTCGTAGGGCGGGTAGAGGGAGGTGTCCACGTACGGGGCGAAGCCGGCCCCGGCACCGGCCGGGGGTACGGGCACACCGGTCGCCGTGGGGGTGGCGGGCTGGCCGGGGCCGGTGGTCACGGGGACCGGCGCCGGGGTGGTGGGCTTCGCGGTGGCGGTCGGGGTGGGCTTGACGGTGGCGGTGGCGCTCGCACTGGCCGAAGCCGAGACCGTAGCCGTAGCGCTGGGAACCGCGGTGGCGGTGGCCGTCGGCCGCCCGGAGGGCGTGGGCACGGTGCCGTCGCCCGCCTTGCAGGAGACGTTGTTGATCAGACAGTTGCCCGGTTCGGCCTGCGCCGCGCCCGCGCCGCGGGCGACGAAGCCGACCACCACGCTCTTGCCGGGCTCCAGCCGCTTGCTCCAGGACTCCGGCTTGACGATGATGTGCTGCCCGTCGGCGGTGAAGGTGGCGTTCCAGAGCGAGTCGATCTTCGCCCCGGCCGGCAGGTCGAAGCTGAGCGTCCAGTCCTCGATCGCGCCGCTGTCCGGGTTGGTGACCAGGTACTGCCCGGTGTAGCCGGAGTCCCAGTTGCTGGTCCGGCTGTAGACGGCGCCGAGCGAGGCGGCGCTGGCCGAGGAGGCGAGCACCACGACCCCGCCCGCGACCACGGCGGCGGCGACCGCGGAGGCCCCGATGATCGCGCCCTTGCGGCTGCGCCTGCGGCGGCCGGAACGGCGGGTGGGCTGGCTGGTCATGGCGCGCTACCTCCGTGTGCCTTCGCCGGTCGGGCGACCGGCGCGACCGACGCTAGCGGCGCGGAAGAGGCCGAAGCGGCGGGCTGAGCATGCGGTAGAACTCCCTTAGGCCAAAGTTAAGGAACGGCCCCGCCACCGCCCCGAGCCGCCCCGCCACCGCCCCGGGCCGAAGGCGAGCGGGCGGGATGACACCGGGTCACTTCGCGAACAGCGCGCCCCGCGAGCGCCGCCGGCCGGCCCGCGCGGGGGACGCCCCCTCCGCCCGGGTGCGCAGCCGCAGCCTGGTCTCCGCGCCGCCGAGGACGGCGGAGCGGCCGAGCGCCAGGTCGCCGCCGGTGGACTCGGCGAGCTTGCGGACGATGTCCAGGCCGAGGCCGGTGGAGCCCTCGCCGCCGTGGCCCTCGCCGCGCGTGAGGGCGGCGGCCGGGTCGCTGTAGCCCGGCCCGCCGTCGCCGACCAGCACGATCACGGAGCAGTCGGTGGCCAGTACGTCCACCGAGAAGGCGGTGCCGACGGGGGTGTGGCGGAAGACGTTGCCGAGCAGCGCGTCGACGGCGGCGGCCAGGTCCGCGCGCTGGACGGGTACCGGCGCGGCCTGTTCGGCGCCGGCCAGCTGCCAGCGACGGCCCTCGTCCTCGGCCAGCGCGGACCAGAAGCCGACCCGTTCGCGGATCACCTCGGCGGCGTCGCAGCCGACCACGACGGCGGGCGCGTCCTCGGGTGCGCGGCGGGCGGAGCGGATGATCTGGTCGACCTCGCGCTCCAGTTGGGCCACCGCGTGCCGGGTGGCGTCGGCCGCGTCGCCGTCGCCGAGCGAGGCGGCGTTGAGCCGCAGCACGGTCAGCGGGGTGCGCAGCCGGTGCGACAGGTCGGCAGCCAACTCGCGTTCGGCGGCGACGAGTTGGATCACCCGGTCGGCCATGGTGTTGAACGCCTGGGCGGCCTCGCGCAGTTCCTCGGGGCTGCCGTCGACCTGCTTTCCCGCCACCGGGACCCGGACCGCGAGGTTGCCGGCGCCGAGCGAACGGGCGGCGGTGGCGAGCCGGCGGGCGGAGGCGACGATCCGGCTGCCCATCCGGTCGGCGACCAGCACCGAGATGGCGACCAGGCCGAGCGCGACCGCGGAGAGCACCAGCCAGGCGGTGGAGACGCCCCGGGTGAGGTCGCTCTCGGCCACGAACACCTCGACCACGGCGGTCCGGCCGGTGTCCACCGCGACCGGCTGGAGCAGCGCGTAGCCGCCGGGCACCGCGACGGTGAAGGAGCGGCCCTGCCCGCCGGCGGTGGCCACGTCGCCGAGGGTCGCGCGCCCCTCGCCGATGGTGGGCCCGTCCGGCCCGCCGCCGGTCGGCACCCCGGTGGGCACCGGCAGGTGCACCGCCATCCGGCCCTGCGCGCCCGCGTCGGTGCTGGCCAGCGCCCGGTTGACGGCGTCCTGGTCGGTGGTGATGGCCAGCGCCGGGCCGAGCGCGGCGGCCTGTCGCTCGGCGGCGGTGAACGCCCGGTCCCGGGCGGTCTGTTGGACCATCAGGCCGAGCGGGATGAGGAAGGCCAGGGCGACCATGGTGGTCCCGGCCACGGCGGCCTTGATCAGGGCCCAGCGCAGCGAGTGCGCGAACCGCTTCATGTCCGGTGCTCCCCGGGGTCCCCGACGGCCTCCAGCCGGACCCCGACGCCGCGGACGGTGTGCAGGTAGCGGGGGTTGGAGGCGGTCTCGCCGAGTTTGCGGCGCAGCCAGGAGAGGTGGACGTCGATGGTCTGATCGCCGCCGTAGGTCTGCTGCCAGACCTCGGCGAGGATCTCCTTGCGCGGCACCACCACGCCGGGCCGGCCCGCCAGGAAGGCCAGCAGGTCGAACTCACGCCGGGTCAGGTCGAGCAGGCGCCCGTCCAGGACGGCCTCGCGCCGCTGCAGGTCGATGGCCAGTCCGCCGACCCGAAGCACCTGGGCGACGGGCGCGGCGCCGCTGCCGATCCGGCGCAGCACGGCGGCCATCCGGGCGCTCAGGTGCTCCCCGGAGAAAGGTTTCACCAGATAGTCGTCGGCCCCGTCGTTGAGCAGTCGGACGATCTCCGCCTCGTCGTCCCGGGCGGTGGAGATGATCACCGGGACGTTGGTCAGCCCACGGATCATCTTGAGCGCCTCGCCGCCGTCCAGATCGGGCAGCCCCAGGTCCAGGATCACGAGGTCACAGCCGACCTGGGCGACCTCCCGCAGCGCCTCCAGAGCCGTGCCCACACTGCGGACCGCGTGACCGGTGTCGGTCAGGTGGCGGATGAGGGCGGAACGTACGAAGGGGTCGTCCTCGACCACGAGCACTGTTGCCATGGGCCTGCACGGTACGCCATCGACGGGCAGTGGTCTGTACCTCGGGGGTGGGCCCGGGCCGGGTCCGGACATCGTGCGACTGCCCTGCCGAACAGCGAGGGTGCCGCCCTCGACGGCCCGGGAATACGGCAGGATGTGCGGACGATGCGGAACGGACTGGTACAGCTCGGCGCCTGGGCGGCGGCCACCGGGGCGGCGGTGGCGCTGTCCTGGCTCGGCGTGCACGCGGTGCTCACCGACGCCGCGTTCGAGCAGCCCGCGGCGCTGCCGCTGCCCTCCCCGAGGGTCGGCGGCACGCCGTACACCGCGACCGTCACCCCCGACCAGCCGCGCACCGCCGCCCAGGACCGGCTCACGCCCGCACCGGCCTCCCCGACCGCCACCGCAACCCGCCCGCCGACCGTCGCCGCCGCCACCCCGACCGCCCGGCGGCCCACGCCGACCGACACCGCGACGTCCACGGTGAAGAGCTACCCGATCCCCGGCGGCCGGGTCGCCCTGGACATCCGCGCCGACCGGGCCTCGCTGGTCTCCGCCTCCCCGGACCCGGGCTGGCAGATGCAGGTGTGGAACGGCGACCAGTGGATGCGGGTGGACTTCACCAAGGGCGAGCAGGCCAACTCGGTGTTCGTCTACTGGAACGGCCACCCGCCGATCGTGGAGACGGCGATCCGCTGACGCCGCGTCACCGGTGTCACCCCGGCGTCACCAGCTCTCGAAGCGCACGTATCCCGGCAGGTACGGCCCGGCGTACCCGGCCCGGTCCACCAGCGTGTGTCTGGTGCCGCCCGGCACCCCGATGGTGGCCAGCACCACCGAGCCGAACCGGTCCCGCACCTCGTACGGCTCGGCCAGCGACAGCGCGCCCCGGTCCACCGCGTAGTCGTACGCGTAGTAGACGTCCGGCACGCTCACCGCGAGGTCCAGCACCCCGTCCCCGTGCCGGGCCAGGTGCGCGGCCAGCTCCCGGCCGCGCGGGCCGGTCACCCGCACCGGCGAGGTGAGCACGATCCGCGTCCCCGGCGCGGAGAGCACGTACGACACCGTCTCCGGCTCGCCGCTCTCCGGCCCGGCGTACGCGGTGCAGCGCAGCCCGAGTGCGGCGCAGTAGTGGCGGGCCGCCCGCTGCGCGTCGGCGACCGCGAGGACCACCGCGTCGGCGCGGCCCATCGCCAGCGGATCCGGCTCCCCCGGCCCCTCGGCCAGGCCCGCGGCGAACAGGACGGGTTCGGCGGCGGTGTCGGTCATGACGGCCCTCCCGGTAGGCGTACGGACCCGCCCCGCGTCCGGGGTGGGGCCCGTGGCACGGGGTCGTGGCTGGAGGGTGGCGCCGAGCCGACCTACGCGCAACCGTTCCGTTTCCTCCTGGTCAAGCTGTGCCCCGGAGCGGGAGAATCGGCGGCACCGCTGTACAGAATGCCCACCGGAGGAGGAGCCGCGATGCCCCCCGCCCACTCCCCGAGCTCCCCCGGCTCGCCCAACTCCCCTACCCCGCAGGGCGTTTCCACTCCCCCGTCGGGCGGCGGGAACGACGCCATCGACGCCCTGGACGGTCGGCTGATCCGGCTGCTGGCAGAGGAGCCCCGGATCGGTGTGCTGGAGTGCTCGCGTCGGCTGCAGGTCGCCCGCGGCACCGTGCAGGCCCGGCTGGACCGGCTGCAGGCCAAGGGGGTGATCAGCGGGTTCGGCCCGGAGGTGGACCCGGCGGCGATCGGCTACCCGGTGACGGCCTTCGCCACCCTGGAGATCTCCCAGGGCCAGGGCGCGGACGTGCGGGCGCACCTGGCGGGTGTGCCGGAGGTGCTGGAGCTGCACACGATCACCGGCATCGGGGACATGCTGGTGCGGATCGTGGCCCGCTCCAACGCCGATCTGCAGCGGGTGATCGACCGGGTGGTGGGCTTCGACGGGATCGTCCGCTCCTCCACCGCGATCGTGCTGGAGAACCCGGTGCCGTACCGGATCCTGCCGTTGGTGGACCAGGCAGCCGCCGAGTAGGACGGTCCGCCCACGGAGAATCGACGACGGCAACCGGTCAGCAGCTGGGGACGCTGCCCCCGCTCCTGAGCGCCTCCAGTGCCGAGACCGACTCGGCGAGTGTGCCGACCGGCACCAGCCGCAGCGTCTTGGGGGTGTTCACCTTGGCGTCCGTGCACTCCTCCTTGGGCAGCAGGAACACCGTGGCGCCGTCCCGGGCGGCCGCCTGGGTCTTCAGCGGGACGCCGCCGACCGGGCCGACGGTGCCGTCGTTGTCGATGGTGCCGGTGCCGGCGATCTTCAGTCCGCCGGTGAGGTCGCCTCCCTTGCCGTCGCCGGCCAGCTTGTCCACGATGCCCAGCGCCAGCATCTGGCCGGCACTCGGGCCGCCCACGTCGCCCAGGTCGACCTTCACCTTCACCTGGTCCGGCGAGAGGTGGAGGTAGCTGAGCGCGGCCGCGGTGGCGCTGTCCTGCGACTCGGCCATCTGCTGGGCCGTCACCTCCTCGGCCTTGGCCGGGTTGCCCTGCGGGTACACCGTGTCGGTCGGGCGGACCGCCTCCTCGGGGTCGAACCAGGCCTGCAGGGCGCGCCAGAGCCTGGTCTTCTGCCCCGGGTTGGTGGCCGAGATGGTGACCATCCGCAGCTCGCCCTCGGTGGTGCGCAGCGGCGCCCCGGTGATGGTGAGCACCGGGTGGTCCTGGTAGGAGCCCAGGGTGTCCGCGGTCAGGCCCGGCCAGGTCAGGGTGTACGGCAACGGGACGAAGGCGGCCACGCCGAACAGCGCGGCGGCCAGCACCCCGCAGAGCGTGAGTGCGCGGGTCCGCGGGGCGGAGAGGGCCTTGGGCAGCTTGGTGTCGGACACAAGGGGAATCCAAACACACCCGGCGCCGCTCCGTGGTTCGCCCGCTCGCCGCCGGCTCGGGGCGGAGGCGCTACCTCAGGGCGTCGGCCACCTCGGTGGCCGCCTCCACCACTCGGGGGCCGACCCGTTCGGGCACCAGCCCGTTCAGCATCACCACGCCGACGCTGCCCTCGATGCCGCTCAGCCCCAGCAGCGCGGCGGCTGCCCCGCTGGCGCCGGACTGCTCCTCCGCACGGGTGATGACGAAGCCCTGCTCGGGTCGGCGCTGGCTGGGGAAGCCGCGGGCCTCCAGGATCGCCCGACCGGCCGCGCTCTCGGTGAGCGGATGGCGCAGTCCGGTCCGGTAGGCGACGTGGAAGTCGGTCCAGCTCGGCTCGACCACGGCGACGGCCAGCGCCTCGTTGCCGTCCACCAGGGTCAGGTGGGCGGTGGCGCCGAGGTCCTCGGCCAGGCTGCGCAGGGCGGGCAGCGCGGCCTCGCGCAGCAGCGGGTGCACCCGGTGCGCCAGCCGCAGCACGCCCAGGCCCACCCGGGCGCGGCCGCCGATGTCGCGGCGGACCAGGCCGTGCTGTTCCAGGGTGGCGAGCAGCCGGTAGACCACGGTGCGGTTGACGGCCAGCCGGGCGGCCAGCTCGGTGACGGTGAGCCCGCGCTCGGAGTCGGCGAGGAGCTTGAGGACGCGGACGCCGCGGTCCAGCGTCTGGGAGGTCTCGGCAGTCACGACGGACATTCCTTTCCGCGGCGCTCGCGGGGCGGGCGGCGCCGGGCCAAAAGGTCGGTGTCGCGCGCAGATGGGGGTGGCCGCGCTCGGGCCGCGCGGTGTCGTCGTTGACGGCCGCGCGGTCCTGCGGAGCCCGTCCCGCGGGGGTTGCCCGGCGGAAGAGCGTGGGGGAAAGGTAGTGAAGGAAATGTCGCGGCGGAAGTGGTTGTCCAAAATTCGGGCGTGATCGTCACCAACGCCAGCCGGAACTCCGGACAAACACCCCCAAGTCGCCAGGTGCAACAGGGCACGAGTTCGACCTCGGTCCGATGTCCGGACACACCGGGGCAGACGGGCCCGGGGCGGACAGGCCCGCCCCCGCCCGCCGGACCGTTACTTCGCCCACTCCCGAATGCGGGCGATCCGCGCCTTCAGCTGGTTGGCGGTGGCCTGCGCGGTGAGCGGCCCGCCGCACTGGCGGCGCAGCTCGTTGTGGATGGTGCCGTGCGGCTGGCTAGTGCGGTGGTGCCAGGCGGCCACCAGCGCGTTCAGCTCCTTGCGCAGCTCGCGCAGCTCCTGGTGGGTGACGACCGGCCGCTGCTCGGCCGGCAGCTCCAGCAGGTCGGCCTCCTCGGCGGGCTTGGTCTTGCTGCGCTGGATCTGGCGGTGCTGGCGCTTCTGCAGCAGCATCTGCACCTGGTCCGGCTCCAGCAGGCCCGGGATGCCGAGGTAGTCGTCCTCCTCCTCGCTGCCCGGGTGGGCCTGCATGCCGAATTCCATGGCGTTGTACAGCACCCGGTCGAAGACCGCGTCGGAGCCGAGCGCCTCGTAGGAGAACTCCTCGCCGCCCGCGCCGTCCGGCCCGTCGTTGGCCCGCTCGGCCTCGGCGAGCAGCCGGTCCTCCTCGTCGAAGAGGCCGTCGCCCTCCTTCTTCGGCCGGTCCAGCACGTGGTCGCGCTGGAGCTCCATCTCGTTGGCGAAGCCCAGCAGCATCGGGATGGTCGGCAGGAACACCGAGGCCGTCTCGCCGCGCTTGCGGGCGCGCACGAAGCGGCCGACGGCCTGGGCGAAGAACAGCGGGGTGGAGATCGAGGTGGCGTACACCCCGACGCACAGCCGCGGCACGTCGACGCCCTCGGACACCATGCGGACCGCGACCATCCAGCGCGAGGTCCCGGCCGAGTAGTCGGAGATCCGCTGCGAGGCCTCGGTCTCGTCGGAGAGGACCAGGGTGACCTTCTCGCCGCTGATCTCGCGCAGCATCTTGGCGTAGGCGCGGGCCACCGTCTGGTCGGTGGCAATCACCAGTCCGCCGGCGTCCGGGATCGCCTTGCGGACCTCGGACAGCCGCCGGTCGGCGGCCTGCAGCACGGCCGGGATCCACTCGCCCTGCGGGGACAGCGCGGTGCGCCAGGCCTGGGCGATCAGGTCCTTGGTCATCGGCTCGCCGAGCCTGGCCTCCAGCTCGTCGCCGGACTTGGTGCGCCAGCGCATGTTGCCGCTGTAGCTGAGGAAGATCACCGGGCGGACGACGTGGTCGGCGAGCGCGTGCCCGTAGCCGTAGGTGTAGTCGGCGACGGACTTGCGGATGCCGTCGCCGCCCGCCTCGTACGAGACGAACGGGATCGGGTTGGTGTCCGAGCGGAACGGCGTCCCGGTCAGCGCCAGCCGACGGGTGGCCGGCTCGAAGGCCTCGAAGCAGGCCTCGCCCCAGGACTTGGAGTCACCGGCGTGGTGGATCTCGTCCATGATCACGAGGGTCTTGCGGGCCTCGGTCCGGTTGCGGTGCAGCATCGGGTTGACCCCGACGCCCGCGTAGGTGACCACGATGCCGTGGTACTCCCGGGACAGCGGTCCGGAGGAGTACGCCGGGTCCAGCTTGATGCCTATCCGGGCGGCGGCCTCGGCCCACTGCTTCTTCAGGTGCTCGGTCGGCGCGACCACCGTCACCTGCTGCACCAGGTGGTTGTGCAGCAGGTACGAGGCCAGGGTGAGCGCGAAGGTGGTCTTGCCTGCGCCCGGGGTGGCGACCGCGAGGAAGTCGCGCGGCTGGGTCTCGATGTACTTGTCCAGCGCACCCTGCTGCCAGGCCCGCAGCTTGCCCGCGGTGCCCCAGGGGGCGCGGCCGGGGAAGGCCGGGGAGAGGTGGTGCGAGCCGACGGGCGCGGCGTGGCCGACGGCCCGGACGGGCTCCAGCGTCTCCGGTACGTCGGAGAACAGCGGCATCGAGGAGGCGGCGGCAGTACTCACGGTCTCCGAGGGGGATCATCGCAGGTCAGAGGCGGTTTTGCGGCCCCGTCCCGCGGTCGGGCGGCGATCGGACAACCCGCCCAGCCTACCGGCCCCGCCGCCGTTCGGCCGCTTCGACCCGAGTTGGCGCACGGCCGGGGCGGCCGGAAATCGACGTGACGCAGGTCACGTCGAAGCCCCGTCGAAAGCGCGTAATGGCAGGCCGCCCCACCGCTCTCACCGGTGTAAGGCCGCCCCACCCCCGACAGCCGGAGGAACCCCGCCATGCAGCACACCGCCGTCGAAGAGACCGTCCAGGCCCGCCTGATCCTCTCCCCGCAGCGCTCCGCCCGGATGCGCGTGGTGCTGTCCTACCTGCCGGAGGACCCGTTCGCGGTGCGGATGGCCTTCCCCGCCGAGTTCTCGCTGGACGAGGTCACGGACGGCCAGGGCGCCGAGGCCATCGTCTGGGTCTTCGCCCGCCAGCTGCTCTCGGCCGGCCTGGAGCTGGCGGCCGGCGTCGGCGACGTCCACGTCCGGCCCGCGATCGGGCGGCGCACCATGGTGGAGCTGCGGGCCCCGGAGGGCACCGCGCTGCTCCGGTTCGACACCACCGACCTGCGGCGCTTCCTGTGGCGCAGCCGGCTGCTCGTCGCCGAGGGCGAGGAGCACCTGCACCTGGACGCCGACCGCGCGCTCGCCCAGCTGCTCGGCTGACTGCCGGACGGCGTCCGGGAGCGCCTCCGCGCTTCCGGCCGTCAGAACCGGTCACCACAGCGGCCGACACGGCAGGTCCCGGGTCCGGGGCCCGGGAAGGGCCTAGCCCGACAGCTTGCGCATCAGCCGCACGCCCTGCCCCGCCGTCAGGTGCGGCAGGTAGGCCTTGCCGATCGCCCTGGTGATGCCGGGCAGCGCGGCCGGGTCGGGGTAGGCCATGTACATCGGCCGGTACTCCGGCTGGAACTTCGCCTTGAACGCGAGCAGCGAGCGGAAGCCGTACACCGGTTCCAGCACCTTGCCCATCCAGTCCAGCATCCGCTGCAGCCCGGTGGGCTCCTCGTCCTGCCCGGTGCGGGCCAGCGGCGCGCCCGAGAGCGACAGGAAGCGCGCGCCCTCACCCTTGAAGCCGAGCGCGGCCGAGGCGATCAGGAACTCGTTGACGCCGCGGAAGCCGTCCGAGCGCCGCCGCATGAAGTCCAGCGTCCAGCCGACCGGCACGCCGTTCTCGTACACCGGCATCCAGCTGGTCAGCCCGTGCACCGTGCGCTGCTCGTCCACCGCGATCAGCACCCGTACGTCCGGGTCGTCCAGTTCCTCCAGCCCGCCGAGGGTGAAGCCCATCTCGGGCAGGCCCTTCTCGGAGACCCACTCCTCGGAGATCGCCCGGATCTGCTCGCGCAGCGCGATCGGCGCCTCGCGGTACGCCCACCACTCCGCGGTGATGCCCTGCTTGCCGGCCTTGTTGAGGGCGGTGCGGATGTCCTGCCACTTGCGGCCGGTGAAGGCCAGCTCGGGCAGCGGCACCACGGTGTCCTCGGCGACCTGCACCGAGCGCCAGCCCAGCTGGGCGGCGGCGGCCCTGGTCTCGGCGGAGACGCTGTAGAAGCACGGCGTCCAGCCGCGGGCGTCGCAGTACCGGGCGAAGCCGGCCACCGCCCGCGCCCGCGCGTCCGGCGCGCCGAACGGGTCGCCGGTGGTCAGCGCCACGGTGCCCACCAGCCGGTAGGCGACGGCGGCGCGGCCCTGCTCGTCGAACCAGTAGTGGTTGCCGTCCCAGGTGGTGATGAAGGACAGCGTCCCGCCGCCGTGCGCGCTGAGCAGCGCCCGGGCCCGGGCGGCCGCCGCCGCGTCGGCGTGCAGCACCGGACGGCGGAAGACGGACAGCAGCGCGCACAGCGTGACCACCCAGAACGCCAGCCCGCAGTACGTCTCCAGGAACAGCGCCACCGGGCCGACCGCGATCGGGTAGTCCGGCGTCAGGTCGTTGTACGCGGGCGGCAGGAACTGGGCCGGCAGTCCGTGCATCAGCCGGCGGACGGTCGCCCCCGGCTCGAACTGGTGGACCACCAGGCGTCCGAGCCCCACGTAGGCGGCCGAGGAGACCAGCGCGGCCCCGCCGACCACCACGGCCAGCCGGCGCACCGCCCGGCCGGACAGCCGCACCCGGAACCGCTGCCTGGTGGCCAGCAGCAGACCGGTGGTCAGCAGCGGCAGCAGCATCGCCTCGACGAAGTACTGCGCCACGTCCCCGCTGACCGGCCCGGTGTCCAGGTACAGCCAGGCCAGCAGCGCCACCCAGAGCAGCTCGGCGGCGACGGTGATCCGCCAGGCGAACCGCAGCCCCCGGCGCAGCCCCTCGGCGAGCACCAGCAGCAGCGCCGGGAACAGTGCGGCCATCAACCGCCCCGGGGTGTCGAAGATCCGCTCGACGGCGTGTGCCCGGGCGCAGTCGTGGGCCGACATCGCGCAGAAGTCGGCCACCTCCTCCAGGCTGAGCCGGTGCGAGAAGTACAGCTCGGAGAAGGTGTTGAACGGCCCGCTGGCGTTGTCGTACAGCGAGGCGATCAGCGGCCCGAAGGCGGCGGCGACCAGGCAGAGCGCGACCAGCACCCGGGTCTCGGTGTGCGAGGAGCGGGGGGTGCGCAGGTACGGCCGGCCCCGGCCGAGCAGGGCGCCGACGCCCAGTCCGACCAGCGCGGCGGCGCAGCGCTGGACGCTCTGGAGGTGGCCGACGTACAGCGTCATGACCAGCGGGACGAGCAGCACCAGCAGGTGCAGCCGACGGCGCCAGAGCACGGTGAGCTGGTAGCCGAGCACCCCGGCCAGGGCGAACAGGCCGACGCCGGGCCCGACCGAGATCTGGTCGGCCACCGAGCCGGTCCACTGCTCCCCCGCCGAGGAGCCGAACTCGACCAGCCCGGCGCCCAGCAGGGTGCCGGCCACCTGCCCGCCGACCAGCACCGCGAGGGTGCGCCGCCGGCCGAGCAGCCGCTCGGCGGCCGGGCCGACCAGGAGCAGCAGCAGGCTGGTGAAGACGTACGCGCCGATGCCCGAGCACCACAGCATCGAGGTGACCGGCGTCCACCAGCGGCCCTCGGCGAGCGTGGACAGGCCGACGCCGACACGGCCGAGCAGCCGCGCGGACGGCCCGGCGGCCAGGCTCCCGGTGGCCGCGCCGAGCGCCCAGAGCCCGGCGAGCAACGCCAGGGTCAGCGGTGCCGCGCGCAGCCGGTCGCGGAGCACCCGGGCCGCCCGCCGCGCCCGCTGCGGGCGCGGCTCCACCGTCCGGGTGACCGGGCCGAGGTCGGCGCCGCGGTCGGCCGCGTGCCCCGTGCTCGGCCCCGCTCCCCGCTCGCGCTCGACGGGCGCGAGCCCGACCCCGATCACCTGGTCAGTCCGGTCTGTTGGGCCAGCCACGGGATCTGCCGGACGATGCCGGGGCGGAACACGACCCAGCCGTGGCCGCCCGGCATGAGCTCGAACCTGGCCTTCATCCCGGCTTTCTGCACGGCCTGGTAGACCTTCTCCATCTGCGGCCGGAACTCCCCGTCGGTCTCGCCGACCACCAGGGCGACAGTGGTGTCCGGGAACTTCCTGCGGGTCATCACCTGGAGCGGATCGACCGCGTCGAAACTCCCCTCGTCACCGCCGAAGGCGGCCTCGACCGTCTCCTCCCGGGTGCCCAGGGTCGGTTCCTCCTGCCCTGACATGTCGAGGACGGTGCCGTACACGTCCGGCGCGTTGACGCCGAGCTGGAGCGCGCAGGTGCCACCCATCGAGGCGCCACCGATCGCCCAGGCCTTGCGGCCGGTGGCGGTCTGCAGGTTCTGGTGGATCCAGTCAGGGACGTCCACGGCCAGGTAGGTCTGCACCTTGGCGATCTTCGAGTCCAGGCAGAGCGTGTTGGCCCAGGTCGAGCCGAGCTGGTCGGGCATCACCACGATCGGCGCGAGGCCGCCGTGCTCGGCCGCGAACGCGTCCAGCGCCTCGTTGATCTGCCCGGAGAGCACCCAGTCCCCCGGGATCCCTGGCTGACCACTGATCATGACGACCACCGGCAGCAGCGGCCGCGGGGTCGCCTGGTAGGCGGGCGGGAGGTAGACGTACGCTCCGCGGGCCTTGAAGCCCGACCGGGTGCCCGGGATCGGCACCACCGAGACGGTGCCCTTCTCCGGCAGGTTCGCCGGGGCGTGCCAGACCTCGTCGAGCACCTTGTCCGGTGGGGCTGCCACGGTCTGGCCGGCCTTGTCGGCGACCAGCGACTCGGTCCTGGTCAGCCATGGCGCGAGCATCACCCGGCCACTCGGGAACTGGCCGAAGCCGATGTTGACCTGGGAGGCGGCCATCAGCAGCACCAGCAGGCCGAGGCCGAACGTGAGCGCCCGCCGCCGCCAGGGCAGCCGGCGCATCCGGTAGCCCGCCAGGCAGAAGCCCAGCAGGGCGACGGCTATCCACCAGGTGACGTACCGGGGCGTGCCCTCGGGGAAGGGGTGCCACCAGCCGTCCACCAGGACGTCGAGCAGCAGGCTGAGCGCGGCCGCGGTGACCAGCGCGGCCGGCAGACGGAACCGCCACCAGTTCCGGCCGCGGCGGACGGCGAGCACGGCCAGCGCCGCCCAGCCCACGGCGAGCACGGCGTACGGGATCGGGCCGTGGGTGAGCGGCCAGTCGATCGGGTTCCAGCGGGAGGCGAGGGTGAGCGTGGTCATGCGGCTTCGCCCGGAGAAGCGGTGTCGGCCAGGAATCCGTAGGCCACGACGTTGCCCTCGTAGCCGTGTTCCTCGCTGTACGCGCCGCCGCAGGTGATCACCCGCAGCTGCGCGTCGGCGGCCTGGCGATAGACCCGGTCGTCCGGGAAGTCCTTTCGGTCGTGCACTTCGATGGCGTACAGCTGGTAGACGGCGGTGGCTCCGTCCACCCGGGCGATCTCGACCCGGTCGCCCCGACGGAGCGCTCCGAGATGGTAGAAGACGGCCGGCCCGGCCTTGTTGTCGACGTGCCCCGCCAGGATGGCGGTGCCGCGCTGGCCCGGGGCGGCGCCGCCGCGGTACCAGCCCGCGAGGTTGCGGTCCGCCTCGGGCGGGGCCTGCAGGTGGCCGTCGGAGTCCAGGCCGAGTTCGGTGACGGGGGCGTCCAGGCGGACTGCCGGGATGCGGACCCGGGTCGGGGCGGACGGGCCGAGCGGCGGGACGACGGAGACCGGCGCGAGGCCGGACAGCGCCTGCCCGGCCTGCGGGGCGGGCGGCGGCACGGGCGCGCCGCCGCCGTGCAGCAGCCAGGCGCCGAGCACCAGCGCGGCGCCCGCCGCCAGGGTGCCCGGCCAGGGGCTCCTGCTCTGCTGGACGCCCATGGGCGCTCCCCTCTGCCGACCGGAATCCCGCTTCCTGGGAGTTTCCTGGGAAATCATTCAATCGGATCGGACCCTAAGGCACGTCCCCACGATGGTCGTATCCGCACCCGCCGATCGGCAGGGTCGCAGCCCTCATCCGTGCGCCGAGTGATGATTCGGGGGCCGAGAGTGACGGGCCCGGTCCGCGAGCGAGCACGGTGGAACGACCTACCGAACAGCACCGACGCCCCGGCCCTCCGGTTCGGTTGCGTCAATCGGGCGATCGATTACGACCGATCGCTGCGCCTCTGAGACCGTTCCGGCCCGCGTGCCATGCTGACCCGATCACGGGTTCTATCGCTCCTCCGGTCCGACCGGACTTCCGCGCGCCGTACGCCTGCCGAACGCCTGCCGAACGCCTCATGAACGGAGTGACCATGGACGCTCTCTCCCGCCGCACCCTGCTGGCCGCCGGAGCGGCCACCGCCGCAGCCCTGGCAGCCGGCTGCGGCAGCGACCGGCCCGGCGGCGGAGAGCAGCACGCGACGGGCGGAACCGCTCAGGCCGCCCCGGCGGACGGCAGGCAGAGCCCCACCCCGGCCGCGGTCCCGCAGAAGCCGCAGGCCGTACTGATCGGCGACGGCTCCACCTCCGACACCGGCGTCCAGCCGCACCAGCCCGTCCCCGAGAGGCTCCGGCCCGGCCGGCGCCCGCCGCAGTTCGTGGTCTTCTCCTGGGACGGCGCCGGCGAGCTCGACAACGGCCTGTTCGGCCGCTTCCGCCGACTGGCCCAGGAGCACAACGCCTCGATGACCTTCTTCCTCAGCGGCCTCTACCTGCTGCCGGAGTCCAAGAAGGACCAGTACCGCCCGCCGCAGCACGACGCCGGCGCCTCCGAGATCGGCTACCTGAGCGACCAGCACATCCACGACACCCTGGAGAACGTGCACGCCGCCTGGCTGGAGGGCCACGAGATCGGCACCCACTTCAACGGGCACTTCTGCGGCTCCACCGGCGTCGGCAACTGGTCCCCCGAGGAGTGGGACAGCGAGATCCAGCAGGCGATGGACTTCGTGATGAACTGGCGCACCAACACCGGCTTCACCGACCTGCCGGCGCTGCCCTTCGACTACCGCAAGGAGCTGATCGGCAGCCGCACCCCCTGCCTGGAGGGCCAGCGCAACCTGTTGCCCGCCGCGGTCAAACGCGGCTGGCGCTACGACAGCAGCGGCAACGGCACCCAGGTGTGGCCGCAGAAGATCCAGGGCGGCACGCTGTGGGACCTCCCGCTGCAGGCCATCCCCTTCCCCGGGCACACCTTCCAGGTGCTGTCGATGGACTACAACATCATGTACAACCAGTGCGGCCCCAACACCAGGGCCGACCCGGCGCTCCACCCGGGCTTCCAGGCCCAGGCCCGGGACGCCTACCTGATGGGCTTCGACCGCACGTACAACGGCAACCGGGCGCCGTACATCATCGGCAACCACTTCGAGGAGTGGAACGGCGGCATCTACATGAACGCCGTCGAGGACACGCTCAAGACCATCGCGGACAAGCCGGAGGTCCGGCTGGTCTCCTTCCGCCAGCTGGTGGACTGGCTGGACGCCCAGGACCCGGCGGTGCTGCGCAAGCTGCAGAGCCTCGCCCCGGGCCAGTCCCCGGCCGGCGGCTGGGAGAACTTCCTCGGCACCCCGGCCGCGGCGCCGCCGGCCACCTCCCCCGCCGCGGGCTGACCGTCAGGCGCGGCTGCGGACCCGGCCGGAGAGCAGCGCCCCCACCAGCGCCACCCCGGCCATCACCAGCAGGATCACCGCGAAGGCACCGGGCGAGCCGGCGGCGCCCGCGTGGGCGGCGGCGAGCGAGCCGCCGCCCAGCGCCGCGAACAGCACCCCCGCCAGGCCCGTCAGCAGCACGTTGCCCAGCGCGTCGCTCATCTGCAGGGCGGCCGAGTTGGCCCCGGCGTCCTCCGGCGCGGAGAGCTTCATCATCAGCACGCTGACGCTCGCGACCGTCAGCCCCATCCCGATGCCGCCGACGCCCCAAGCCACCGAGGCCACCCAGGCCGGCACCGCCGGGACCAGCACCAGCGCGGCCCCCGCGATCGCCACCGAGGTCAGCACGAAGCCGCCCCGGATCATCGCCTCGCGGTAGCGCTCGGCCCCCGGCCGCCCCTGCAGCCAGGAGCCCAGGGCCCAGGTGAGCCCGCCGCTGGTCAGGGTCAGTCCGGACAGCGTCGGCGAGAGGTCGCGCTGAGTGGTCATCATCAGCGGGACGAAGGCCTCGGCCCCGAGGAACGCCCCGGCGGCCAGTCCGCGCAGCAGGATCACGGTCGGCAGTCCGCGCCCGGCCCGCAGGGTCCGCTCGGGCAGCAGTCCCAGGACGGCCGGCACCAGCAGCGCCGCCCCGGCGATCCCGGGGAACAGCCCGACCAGGTCGCGCCGCTGCCCCGCGTACTGCAGCAGGCCGGCGCCGACCGCGGCCATCGCGGCCAGCAGGGTGCGGCGGCGGTCGAAGTCCGCGCCCTTGAGCACCGGGCGCTCCCGTTCGGAGCGGGCCAGCGCCGGGCCCATCACGGCCAGCGGCAGCAGGATCAGCACCGGCACCGCCAGGAACACCCAGCGCCAGCCGAGGTGCTGGGTGACGGCCCCGGAGACCAGCGGCCCGATGATCGAGGGCAGCACCCAGGCCGAGGAGAAGGCCGCGAACACCGCCGGTCGCAGCCGCTCCGGGTAGGCCCGGCCGACCACCACGTACAGCGCGACGATCACCAGCCCGCCGCCCAGGCCCTGGATCGCCCGGCCGACCACGAACACCCACATGCCGGGCGCCGTCCCGGCCACCACCAGGCCGACGCCGAACACCGAGATGCCGGTGAACAGCGGCTGCAGCGGCCCGCGCCGGTCGCACCACTGGCCGGAGACGACCAGCGCGAACAGCGTGGTGGTGAAGTAGCCGGAGAAGGCGAAGGCGTACAGCCCGAGGCCGTCCAGCTGGCGGGCCGCAGTCGGCATCGCGGTGTTGACGGCGGTCGCCTCGAAGGCGATCACCAGGACCACCGACACGATCCCCAGCGTCAGCGCGCGGTAGCGGCCGCCGAGGACCCCGCCGTCGGGGTCGGTTCCGTCGGGTATGGAGGTGGAGTCGACCGAGGTGGGGGAGGCAGTGGTCATACATGCCATCGTAAGAGCCGTCCGCGTCGGTGACCCCTGACCCGAGTCGGTGATCGCCTGGGTCCGTGGACGTAGGACCGGGGCTCAGTGCAGCACCTTGAGCCCCACCGCGCCGGAGACGATCAGCAGCAGGCAGCCGATCCGGGCCATGGTCGCCGGGTCCTTCCTGCTTCTCCGCTCCGCGCCCGGCCGCGCTCAGGCCGTGACCGCGTCCTCCGCGCGGATCGGCAGCCGGCCGACCGGCAGGCCGGTGGCGGCCCGGACGGCGGCGGCGACGGCCGCCGGGGCGACCACCGCGGGGACGGCGCTGACCGCCTTGGCACCGAAGGTGGCGACCACGTCCCGCTCCTCCAGCAGCGCGGCGATCCGCACCTCCGGGGTGTCCAGCGAGGTGGGCAGCCGGTAGCCGGTGAGCGAGGGATTGCGCAGCACCCCGCCCTCCGTGCGCAGGTCCTCCATCAGCGCCAGGCCCACGCCCTGGGCCACGCCCGCCTCGATCCGGTCCTCGATCTGCCGCGGGTTCAGCGCCCGGCCGACGTCCTGGGCGACGGTCATCTCGACCACCCGGACGGTCCCCAGCTCGATGTCCACGTCCACCACCGCGCGCATCGCGCAGAAGGAGATGGAGACGAAGGCGTCGCCCTGCCCGGACTCGTCCAGCGGCTCGGTCGGGTGCGGGCGGCACTGCGCGGTCGCCCAGAGCTCCTTGCCCTCCAGCGCCTCGGCGACCGGCATGCCGAGCACCCCGTCGTAGGAGGTGATCTTGCCGTCGGCGATCTGCAGCAGCTCCACCGACATCCCGAAGTTGGCCGCGATCGGCTGCAGCAGCTGGTGGCGGACCATCAGCGCGGCCCGCTCGACCGCGCCGCCGGAGACCCAGGTGTGCCGGCCCCGGGCGGAGGGCCCGGCGATCGACTGGTCGCTGTCGGCGGGCGCGATGTAGACCTCGCTGACGCCCAGCACGGTCTGCACGATCTGCCGGGCCAGCGTGGCGAAGCCCTGTCCGGCGTCGACGGCCGCGCAGATCACCGTGGCGTGGTCACCGCTGACCCGCACGGTGGCGGTGGAGACCTCGTCCTCGCCTTCGGCGCCGAGCATGTGCACCATGCCGACGGCGTAGCCGATGCCGCGGCGCACCGCCACCGGGTCCCCGGCACCGCCGGGCCCGCCGGGCAGCAGCCACTCGGCGTCCGGGTCGTCCACCGGCAGGGCTGGCAGCGGCTCGGCCGCCACCGCGTCCAGCAGCGCCTTCACCGGCGCCGGGCAGGTGACGGCCTGTCCGGTGGGCATCGGGTCGCCGGTGGACATCGCGTTGCGGCGGCGGATCTCCACCGGGTCCACGCCCACCCGGGCGGCCAGCTGGTCCAGCTGGGACTCGTACGCGAAGCAGGCCTGCAGCGCGCCCTCGCCGCGCATCCGCCCGGCCGGCGGGTTGTTGGTGCGCACCGCCCAGGCGTCCACGAACACGTTCGGGCAGACGTACGGGCCGACCGAGAAGGCCGTCGCGGCGGCCAGCGCCTCGGCGGAGACGTCCGCGTAGGCGCCGCCGTCCAGCAGGATCTGCGCCTCGACCTTCACCAGGTTGCCCTCGGCATCGGCGTGGTGGCGGTAGCGCAGGAGCGCGGGGTGGCGCGAGGCGTGGGTGTGGAAGGACTCCTCGCGGGTCAGCGTCATCTTCACCGGGCGGCCGGTGCGCAGCGCCAGCAGCGCCAGGGTGACCTGGAAGCCGAGGTCCTCGCGGTCGGTGGTGGCGCCGGGCACGCCGGTGACCACCAGCCGGACCCGGTCGGGCTCCAGGCCCAGGCAGGCGGCGGTGCGGTCGCGGTCGCCGTGCGGGTCGGTGGAGGACAGGTGCAGCTCGACGCCGCCGTCCGGGCGCGGTACGGCCAGCCCGGCCTCGGCACCGAGCGGGGCCGGGTCCTGCCGACCGACCTGGTAGAGGCCCTCGACGATGATCTCGCCGGCCGCGTCCGGGTCCCCGGTGCGCAGCGGCAGGTGGCGGAACAGGTTGCCGTCCGGGTGCAGCGGCGGCGCGGTGAAGGACTGCTCGGGGTCGATCACGGCCTCCAGCGGCTCGTAGTCGACCGTGATCAGGCCGACCGCCAGCCGGGCGGTGTCCGGGTGGTCGGCGGCGACCGCGGCGACCGGCTCGCCGTGGTGGCGCACCACGCCGGCGGCCAGCACCGGCCGGTCGGCGACGATCGGGCCGGCCGGGGCACCGTCCGGGGTGCCCGCCGGACCGGGCGGCAGGTCCTCGGCGGTGACCACGGCGTGCACGCCGGGCAGGGCGAGCGCGGCCGAGGTGTCGATGCCGCGGATCCGGGCGTGCGGGTGCGGCGAACGCAGCACCGCGCCCCAGAGCAGCCCCTCGGCCCACAGGTCGGCCGCGTAGGGGTAGATGCCGAGCGCTTTGGGCAGCGCGTCGCTGCGCAGCGGGGAGCTGCCCAGGCCGAACGGCTCCGGCGCGCCGCCCTCGCCGCCGTCCTGCTGGATTGCTGCGCCGATGTCGGTAGGCGACGTCATGATGCGTGGTCGTCCTCGGGGAGGCGGATGCCGTGGGCGGGGGTGGCGGTGTACGGGACGCCGGCCGGGGCACCGCCCTCGGCCGGGGCACCGTGCGGGTCGGCGTACGGGGTGCCGTGCGGGGGCGTGCCGTCGTAGACGGCGGCGGGTAGCGGGGTGCCGTGCGCGGGGGTGGGCTCGTAGACCGGGGCGTCGTAGCCGGTGTCGTAGCCGTGCTGCGGCTGGTGGCCGTCCGGATAGCCGGCCGGCACGTAGGTGCCGTGCGCGGGGGTGGCCTGGTAGGGCTGCCCGGGGTAGCCCTGCTCGGGGTAGCCCTGCTCGGGGTAGCCCTGCTCGGGGTAGCCCTGCGGCGGGTAGTAGACCTGGTCGTCGGTGGCCTGGGCGGGGATGCCGGGGTGCATCGCGGTCAGCGCGGAGGTGTCGTACACGCCGGTGTCGTAGCCGCCGTCGCCGTACCCGGGGGCGGGCACGGCCTGGCCGGGCGCCGGCTCAGGGGTCGGCTGCGGGGTGTGCTCGATCCAGGCCTCGGCGTCGGTGCAGACCTGCGGCTCGACGGTCGGCTCCGGCTCCGGGGCCGGCTGCGGGGTGAGCTCGATCCAGGCCTCGGCGTCGGTGTAGACCGGCGGCTCGACGGTCGGCTCCGGCTCGACGGCGGCGGGCTGCCCGACCGACGCCTCGGCCGGCACCTCGACCGGGGTCTCCACGGCGGGCTGCTCGGCGACGGCCTCCTCGGCGGCGGCCGCGGCCTCCTCCGCCTCCCCGGCCTCCAGCGCGCGGGCGTCCGCGACGGTCTGGACGGCGGCCAGCACGCCGCGGTAGCCGGTGCAGCGGCAGAGGTTGCCGCACAGCGCCTGCCGGGCCTCGACCTCGGTGGGCCGGTGGTTGCGCTGGAGCAGGTCGTGCACGGCCATCGCCATGCCGGGGGTGCAGTAGCCGCACTGGACGGCGCCGGAGGCGGCCAGCGCCTGCTGGACGTCGCTCGCGCCACCGCCGGCCGACAGGCCCTCGACGGTGTTGATCTCGCTGTCGGCGGCCAGTGCGGCGGGCACCAGGCAGCCGGCCACCAGCTGGCCGTCCACCTGCACCGAGCAGGCGCCGCACTCGCCCTGCTCGCAGCCGTCCTTGGCGCCGGCCAGGCCGAGCCGCTCGCGCAGCACGTAGAGCAGGCTCTCGCCGATCCAGGCGTCGGTGACGGGTCGTTCGAAACCGTTGACCCGCAGCGTGTAGGAGGCGCACGGGCGCAGCTCGCGGGTGACCTGCGGGGCGAGGCCGAGCGGGTCGGCGTCGAGGGTCTCGATGGGGTCTGTGGTCACTTCAGCGCCCTTCCCAGTGCCCGTCGGGCCAGCACCGATACGGTACGCCGCAGCCGAACGGCGGCCGCGGTCGGCCCCTCGGTCACGGCCTCCCAGGCGCCCTCGGCACCGTAGTTGTCAGGGACGCAGGCGGCGGCCACGTACTCGCCGAAGGCGGCGGTGGCGGCCGGGTCGATCTCCCGGCTGCCGTCCCAGTCGATGCAGCCGGCCACCCAGGCCTCGGCCTCCAGCGGGCGCAGCGGCACCGGGGCGACGGCTCCGACGGCGCAGCGCACGGCGCGCCGGGCCGGGTCGAGGACGAGCGCGACGGAGGCGGTGGCGCGGGCCGGGCCGCTGCGGCCGGTGGCCTTGAGGAAGACCTGCGGCGCGTGCAGCAGCGGGACCCGCACCCAGGTGAGCAGTTCGCCCGGGCGCACCGGGTCGAGGCCGGTGAGCAGGTGGCTGACCGGCACCTCGCGGCTGGCGCCGGCCCGGGCCAGGGTGACGCTGGCCTCCAGCGCGGCGAGCACCGGGAGGGTGTCGCCGGCCGGGGCGGCGGTGACGATGTTGCCGCCGAGGGTGCCGACGTTGCGGACCTGCGGCGGGCCGGCGGTGCGGGCGGCGTCGGCGAGCGCGGGGATGAGCGCGGCGAAGTCGGGGCGGTCCATCCGGGCGTGGGTGAGTCCGGCGCCCAGGACGGCGGTGCCGCCGTCCTCGTAGCGCCAGCCGCGCAGTTCGGTGATCCGGCCGAGGCCGACCAGGGCGGCGGGGCGCAGCCGTCCGGCGTTGACGGCCTCCATGAGGTCGGTGGCCCCGGCCACCGGTACCGCGGCCGGGGCGGCGGCCAGCGCGTCGACGGCCTCGTCGAGCGAGGCCGGCAGCATGATCGTCCGGTTCACCTGGGTCCCACCGTGCTCCACTTGCTCATCGATCGCCTGCCGCCCGCGGCCGTGGCCGTGCTGTCCGCGTCAGCAGCCCGGCCTGGCCCGTAGGGTACGGGCGATCGGGCCGGGTTGGGCAACTCTGGCACACAATGCTCGATGATCATTTCGGGACCGGTGAACGGAACTGCCCGTTTGGGACGGATACCGGGCGGTATCTGCCCCGACCCGGGCCGGGCCTGGGCAGATGTTCATCTGATATTGACGTCAGATGAACACCCATAAGTTCCCGCACCCCCACTCCACGACGGGGCGGCGATCACCGCACCGGCGGCGTGGTGGTGATGGCCAGGCCGCCCTCCAGGATCTCGTCGGGGGGGCGTCCGCGATGTCCGCGCCGGGCAGCACCCAGCCCTCGCGGCGCGGCGGGGAGCGCCGGCAGGCGTCCGGGCCGAGCAGCTGCCGCAGGGTCCGGGCGGCCCACAGCGCACCGGCCGGGCCGCCCGCGGCGAGCACGGGCGTGGCCGGGGCGCACCGCGATCCGGTACGCCTCGGCGGCCAGCCGGTCGTCCCGGAGCAGCTCGATCCCGCACCGGCTGGCCCGGGCCGAACGGCAGCCCGGTGGTGGCGGACGGCGCGCCGCGCAGCCAGCGCCCGGCGTCGGCCGGCCCGGGCGGGGCGGTCAGCGTGGTCGCGGCATCGAGCGGGTAGTCCTCGTCCGGGCGGCGGAGGCACTCGAAGGTGCGGGAATGAGGCCCGTTCCGACATCCTGCCCACGCCCGGAACGATTGGCGTAGACCACTACGGGAACGCGGTGCCGTGCAGAACGGCGCTGCGTTCGCCGGAACCGCGGCGGCCGGGGACTACTTGTCGCCGTCGCCGCCCTGCGGCTTGCCGATGCCGTCGTAGATCTCCTTGCACATCGGGCAGACCGGGTACTTCTTCGGGTCGCGCCCGGGCACCCACACCTTGCCGCAGAGTGCGACCACCGGGGACCCGGAGAGCGCGCTCTCCATGATCTTGTCCTTCTGGACGTAGTGCGCGAAGCGCTCGTGGTCGCCGTCCCCGTTGGACACCTGCGGGACGGGCTCGACCAGGGTGCCGGTGCCGAGGCCGCGCTCGGGCTCAAGAGTGCTCATAGGTGACAAGTCTATGGGCGCCTCCGGAAACCGGGCCAGTGTCGCGCGGACGGGCCCGCACATCCGTACGGAGTTCAGTTCAGCATCGGGTCGTCCGGGTAGGTCGCCAGCAGCGCCAGCGGCCCGCGCTGGCGGCGCAGGACCGAGCGCCACAGCCGCTCCGGCTCGGGGCTGGAGATGTCGCCGGGCTCGCAGTCCACCAGGTGCCAGGCGCCGCTCTCCAGCTCGGCCTCCAGCTGGCCCGGCGACCAGCCGGCGTACCCGGCGAAGATCCGCAGGCTCCCCAGTTCGCCGGCCAGCACCTCGGGCGGCGCCTCCAGGTCCACCAGCCCGATCGCGCCGTGCACCCGCCGCCAGCCCAGCGGCTCGCCGGTGCCCGGCTCCCCCGGCGCGACGGCCAGGCCCAGCGCCGAGTCCAGCGCCACCGGCCCGCCCTGGAACACCACCGCCGGCTGCCCGACGAGTCTGCCCCAGCCGTCCAGCACACTGCCCACCTCGACCGGCGTCGGCCGGTTGAGGACCACACCGAGCGCCCCCTCGGCGTCGTGGTCGAGGAGGAGCACCACCGCCCGCGCGAAGTTCGGATCGGTGAGCAGGGGCGTCGCGACGAGCAGACGGCCGGTGTGGGACCGGCCTCCGTGCGAATGGGCCGCCGTCATGCCACACATGATCCCGCAGAACGGCACCGGTCGGGCACCACAACACCCGAAACCCCGCCGCGCCGAACGAACACCCGTACGGCCGCATCGGCGGGCGGGAGGGACCGGGGAGAGAGCACCATCACGGGAGAGGCTCACGGGAACCATCGGAACGCCTACTACCATCTACGGATGGTGGACGCCCCTCTACGGTGCCGACTCGGATTCTCCGGGGGCCCGAACGCGCCCGTACGCCCGTACCACCGGTCCACCAGCGGCTCCGAACCGGAGCCCGTCCCACTCCTCTGGCACCCCGGATTGCGAGAACGATGACCGACGACGTCCTGCTGGTCCACGGCGGAAACCCGCTCGAAGGCGAGATCCGCGTCCGCGGTGCGAAGAACCTGGTCCCCAAGGCCATGGTCGCCGCCCTCCTCGGCCAGGGCCCCAGCAGACTGCGCAACGTCCCGGACATCCGCGACGTCAAGGTGGTCCGCGGCCTGCTGCAGCTGCACGGCGTGACCGTGCGCACCGGTGACGAGGACGGCGAGCTGATCCTCGACCCCTCGCACGTCGAGAGCGCCAATGTCGCTGACATCGACGCGCACGCCGGCTCCTCGCGGATCCCGATCCTGTTCTGCGGCCCGCTGCTGCACCGCCTCGGCCACGCCTTCATCCCGGGCCTGGGCGGCTGCGACATCGGCGGCCGCCCGGTCGACTTCCACTTCGAGGTGCTGCGCCAGTTCGGCGCCACGATCGAGAAGCACCCGCAGGGCACCTACCTGGTCGCCCCGCAGCGGCTGCGCGGCACCAAGATCGAGCTGCCCTACCCCTCGGTCGGCGCGACCGAGCAGGTGCTGCTCACCGCCGTCCTCGCCGAGGGCGTCACCGAGCTGCGCAACGCGGCCATCGAGCCGGAGATCGTCGACCTGATCTGCGTGCTGCAGAAGATGGGCGCGATCATCACCCTGGGCACCGACCGCACCATCCTGATCACCGGTGTGGACGAGCTGGGCGGCTACACCCACCGCGCCCTGCCGGACCGCCTGGAGGCCGCTTCCTGGGCCTGCGCGGCGCTCGCCACCAAGGGCGACATCTACGTCCGCGGCGCGCGCCAGCTGGAGATGATGACCTTCCTCAACACCTTCCGGAAGGTCGGCGGCGCCTTCGAGGTGGACGACGAGGGCATCCGCTTCTGGCACCCGGGCGGCGAGCTCAAGGCGATCGCCCTGGAGACCGACGTGCACCCGGGCTTCCAGACCGACTGGCAGCAGCCGCTGGTGGTCGCGCTGACCCAGGCCACCGGGCTCTCCATCGTGCACGAGACGGTGTACGAGTCGCGCCTGGGCTTCACCGGCGCGCTCAACCAGATGGGCGCGCACATCCAGCTGTACCGCGAGTGCCTGGGCGCCACCCCGTGCCGCTTCGGCGCGCGCAACTTCCTGCACTCCGCGGTCGTCTCCGGCCCGTCCAAGCTGATCGGCGCCGAGCTGGTCATCCCGGACCTGCGCGGCGGCTTCTCGTACCTGATCGCGGCGCTGGCGGCCGAGGGCACCTCGACCGTGCACGGCATCGATCTGATCAACCGCGGCTACGAGAACTTCATGGAGAAGCTGCGCGACCTGGGCGCCCACGTGGAGCTGCCCAGCGAGCAGCTGGTCGACGCCTGACAACCGGGTCATACGGCGAGAGGCCGGGCTCCCCAGCGGGGAGCCCGGCCTCTCGGGCGTTCAAGGGGTGGTTCAGATGCCCTTGGCGGCTTCCTTCAGCTTGGAGCCGGCGCTCACCTTGGCGCTGTAGCCGGCCGCGATCTGGATCGGCTCACCGGTCTGCGGGTTGCGGGCGGTGCGGGCAGCGCGGTGGGTGCGCTCGAAGGTCAGGAAACCGGGGATGGTGACCTTCTCGTCGCCCTTGGCGACGACCTCGCCGACGATCTCGGCGAAGGCGGCCAGAACGGCGTCGGCGTCCTTGCGGGTCACCTCGGCGCGCTCGGACAGCGCGGCCACCAGCTCACTGCGGTTCATGTGTACTCCTGTGGTCTGTTCGCTTGCGGTGTGCGGGGGCCCATCGGTGCTCCCACCGGGGGGCACCCGGATGGGCCGCAGGTCCGCACACTGTGCTCATGCAGGCAATGCGTGGTCGCAGGCCGGGTTCGTACCCGATGCCGCGCCGGAGCCGTCGAAGGCCCGCCCGCCTGGGAACGAATCCTGCCCCGACCGGCCCCGAGAAAGCCAATCGGGCCCCGGCCGGGCCACCCGAACAACGCCCGCTCACTGGAGGTGTGACGCTCCGTCGGCTCCGGCGGACCGGGCGCGGGCGGCGGTCGGGACGACTCGCCGGAAGACCAGGGGGACGTTCCGTACTTGTCGGACACGCCTGCCCCGTGCAGGGCTACCGTACGCCCTAGGACTGACAAGCCCAAACACGCCCCTCGCCCTTGTGTCGCAAGGGTTCGGGCGCGCTTGGGCGGGTATGGCCGCTAATCGGACATTTGACCGATCGACGACACGTCGTCAGGCCGGACCGTCAGAGCTTGACGGTGGGAAAGGCGGAGGTGTCGAGGGTGCCGACGATGCCGGGGGTCGGGCGGGCCGGGGCCGGGGCCTCCTGGGCGCCGGCCAGGGCCGCCTCGCGCACCGCGGCGGCGACGGTCTTGGCGACGTCCTTGTGGAAGACGCTCGGGATGATGTAGTTGGCGTTCAGCTCGTCGTCGGCCACGGTGGTGGCCAGCGCCCGGGCGGCGGCGATCATCATCTCGGTGTTGACCGTACGGCTCTGGGCGTCCAGCAGGCCGCGGAAGACGCCCGGGAAGACCAGCACGTTGTTGATCTGGTTCGGGAAGTCGCTGCGGCCGGTGGCGACCACGGCGGCGGACTGCCGGGCGACGTTCGGATCGACCTCCGGGTCCGGGTTGGCCAGCGCGAAGACGATCGCGTCCTCGGCCATGGTGGCCAGGTCGTCGCCGTCCAGCACGTTCGGGGCCGAGACGCCGATGAAAACGTCGGCGTCCGCCACGGCCTCCTTGAGGCTGCCGGTGCGGGCCGAGCGGTTGGTGTGCTCGGCGATCCAGCGCAGGCTGTCGTTGAGGTCCTCACGGCCCTGGTGGACCACACCGTGCACGTCCGCCACGGTGGCGTGCTCGACACCGGCCGCCAGCAGCAGCTTGAGGATCGCGGTACCGGCGGCGCCGGCGCCCGACATCACCACGCGGATGTCGCCGATCTCCTTGCCGACCACCTTCAGCGCGTTGGTGAGGGCGGCCAGCACCACGATCGCGGTGCCGTGCTGGTCGTCGTGGAAGACCGGGATGTCCAGGGCCTCGCGCAGCCGGGCCTCGATCTCGAAGCAGCGCGGCGCGGAGATGTCCTCCAGGTTGATGCCGGCGAAGCCCGGGGCGATCGCCTTGACGATGGCCACGATCTCGTCGGTGTCCTGGGTGTCCAGGCAGATCGGCCAGGCGTCGATCCCGGCGAAGCGCTTGAACAGGGCCGCCTTGCCCTCCATGACGGGCAGCGCGGCCGCCGGGCCGATGTTGCCCAGGCCCAGCACCGCCGAGCCGTCGGTGACCACCGCGACGCTGTTGCGCTTGATGGTGAGGCGGCGGGCGTCCTCGGGGTTCTCGGCGATCGCCATGCAGACCCGGGCGACACCCGGGGTGTAGATCATGGACAGGTCGTCACGGTTGCGGATCGGCAGCTTCGAGGACATCTCGATCTTGCCGCCGAGGTGCATCAGGAAGGTGCGGTCCGAGACCTTGCCGATCGCCACGCCGTCGATCGCCCGCAGCTTCTCGACGATCTCCTCGCCGTGTGCGACCGAGGAGGCCGCCACGGTCACGTCGATCCGCAGCGCCTCCAGGCCGGACGCGGTGACGTCGAGACCGGTCACCGATCCACCGGAGGACTCCACGGCCGTGGTGATCGCGCTGACCGCGTTGCCGCGGGCCGGGACCTCCAGTCGCACCGTGATCGAGTTGGAGACACTGGGCACCGTCGCCATCGACGCTTCCTTCTTCCGTCTGTCCCGCAGGCTCAACATTTTGTTGAAGGCATCGCCTGCGCATGCTAGACCTCGATCGTCGCACCTACCAAGGGGTAGCCAGAAATAACGTTCATTGAGTGTGCGGATCCGACAACCCCGACCCGCTGCCGAGGTCTTTCCCCGTCCACTCCTTGCCTCTCCGGGCCGATGCGTTACATTGGACGGGACACCGGCTCGATCCAAGCCCCCGGGCCCAACCTTCGTCCCTTCGAGGGACCACTTGCCGCGAGGCGAGCATGGCGGGTCGGTGTCGTAAACGTCTGAAGGCCCCTCACCGTCGGTGAGGGGCCTTCGTGTTGGTCCGGGTCAGCCGTGCAGCAGCGCGGGCACGCCGGCCGCGTCCGGCAGGTCGTCCGGGCCGGACAGCACGGTCAGCCGCTGGGTCGCCCGGGTCAGCGCCACGTACAGCACCCGCAGACCGGCCTCCGACTCGCCGGCGATGCCGGTCGGGTCGGCGACCACCGTCGCGTCGTACTCCAGGCCCTTGGCCTCCAGGCTGCCCAGCGCCACCACGCGCTCGCCCAGGCCCTCGGCCCAGCCGGCCGCCTCCGCCCGGCGGTCCATCGGCACCACGATCGCGACGGTGCCGTCCACCTCACCCAGCAGCCGCTCCAGCTCGGCCCTGGCGGCCTTGCCGAAGGCCTCCGGCGAGGGGTCGGTGACGGCCGCGAAGCGCGGCTCCACGCCGACCCGGCGCACCGCGCTCGGCGAGGGCGTGCCCGGCACGGCCAGCGCCAGCACCTTGGCCGCGACCTCGGCGATCTCGGCCGGGTTCCGGTAGTTGACGGTCAGCGTGAAGCGGCGGCGCGGCTTGCCGGAGAGCACCTCGTCCAGCGCGGCCTGGGCCTCCTGCGGGAACGGCCAGGAGGACTGCGCCGGGTCGCCGACGATCGTCCAGGTGGCCATCCGGGCCCGGCGGCCGATCAACCGCCACTGCATCGGGGTGAGGTCCTGCGCCTCGTCCACGATGACGTGCGCGTACTCCTTGCGCTCGACCGGCTGGCGGTCGCGCTGGCGGGCGCTGCGGTCGGCGAACGTGGTGACCTCCTCCAGGCCGCTCAGCAGGTCCACCGCGTCCACCTCGCGCACCTTCGGCCGGGCCGGCTCGCCGAGCAGCACCTGCAGCTCGTCCACCAGCGCGACGTCGTGCGCGGACAGCGCGCCCTCGCCCTCCGGGGACAGGTGGCGCCAGGAGGCGGCCAGCAGCCTCGCCTCGTCCGGGGTGACGGCGCGGCGGGCGATCCGGTTGGTGTGCCGGCTCTGCTTGAGCGTGCCGAGCACCCGGCGCGGGGTCAGGGTCGGCCACCAGGCGTCCAGGAAGTCCAGGAACGGCGCCTCGTCCGAGACGTACTCGTCGAAGGACTCCTTCTCCTCCTGCCGCTGCTCACGGGCGTAGTGGTCGGTGGGCTTGGGCAGGTGCTTGACGGCCTCCTGCCACAGGGCGTCCAGCAGCAGCCGGCGGGCGCGCGGGCGCAGCAGGTTCAACGGGGTGCCGCCGGAGCCCACGACGTTGCCGCGGACGGCCTTCAGCCGGCCCGCGTCCAGCTTCAGCACCTCGCCTCGGGCGACCACCTTGAGCTCCTGCGGGGCGCCCAGCTCCAGCGCCGCCCGGGCGGCCCGGCGCAGCAGCTGCGCCATCCGGGCCGAGCCCTTGACCCGGGCCGCCTCCGGGGTGTCGTAGGTGCCGGCCTCGATGCCGTCGACCAGCGAGCCGACCGCGCGGATGGCGACCTGGCCCTCCTCGCCGAGCGAGGGCAGCACGCCCTCGGTGTAGGAGACCAGCAGCGGGGTCGGCGAGACGACCAGGATGCCCCCGGCGTAGCGGCGGCGGTCCTGGTAGAGCAGGTAGGCGGCGCGGTGCAGGGCGACCGCGGTCTTGCCGGTGCCGGGGCCGCCGGTGACGAGGGTGGCACCGGCCGCGGCGGCGCGGATCACCTCGTCCTGCTCCTTCTGGATCGAGGAGACGATGTCGCGCATCGAGTGGCTGCGGGCGCGCCCGAGCGAGGCCATCAGCGCGCCGTCGCCGACCACGGCGAGCTCCCGGCCGTCCAGGGTCGGGGTGAGGTCGGGGCGCAGCAGGTCGTCCTCGACGCCGATCACCTTGCGGCCCTTGGAGCGGATCACCCGGCGGCGGACCACCCGACCCGGATCGACCGGGGTGGCGCGGTAGAACGGCGCGGCGGCGGGGGCCCGCCAGTCGATCACCAGCGGGCCGTACTCGGCGTCCAGAACGCCCAGGCGGCCGATGTGGAGGGTTTCGGCGACGGCTGGGTCGGCCGGGTCCAGCGGGGTGTTGGACGGGATGCCGTGCTCCTCCGGGGCGTCCGCCTGTTGGAGGTCGATCCGGCCGAAGAGGAAGTCCTCGAACTCGTTGTTGAGTCGCTGGAGGTGGGCGCCGGCCCGGTAGACCTGGGCGTCGCGCTCGGCGAGCGCGCCGGGGGTGCCGACGTGAACCCGCTTGGCGGCGTCCTCCAGGATGTACTCGGCCTCGGCGAGCTTCTCCTCCAGCCGGTGGTAGACGGTGTCGAGGTGCTGCTGTTCACCGGCGATCTCGCGCTCGCGGACGGTCTCGTGGTCGGCGGTGGGGGTGGTGTCCGTGTTGCTCTGCATGGCCTCGGGGGTTGCGACGGAATCCGGCTCCGGAAAACGAGCGGACGGATGATCCTACGCCCGGGCGGGCGGCCGCGCCGCACCGGGATCGTAAAAAAATCCGAAGGCCGCCCCCCGCGCGGAGCGGTGGACGGCCTTCGGTGTGAACATGGGGTGGTGGAGATGCCGGGAATCGAACCCGGGTCCAGTGGAGTTAATTCAGGGCTTCTCCGAGCGCAGTCCGCTGTGCTTTTCTCGGCCCTGGCGGTCACACGGACAAGCCGCCAACAGGCCCAGCTGCTGTTTGATTTCCCATCCACCCTCGCAGCCCGGGCGGACGGTTGAGTTCCCTAGATTATGCCAGGGTCCGGGTCGGGAACTCCCCGGTCTGACACCCAAGCGCTATCGGTGCTTATTAGGCAGCGAGAGCGAACTGCTGGGAATCGCGCTTAGAGTTGGCGATTATTTTTTTGCGACACGTGGTTAACGAGATCATTGCCGCGTTCCTCGGCTCGCTTCCCCTGTTTCAACATCCCCTGTCGAAACCGATCATCCCCATGTTTTGTTGAGAAACAGCTCGGACGGCGACCGTCCGTGTTGCTGGCGCCATAGTACGCGAGGCGACGGGCGAGGGTCCAGCGGATTAACCCTGGCGCCGTCGGGCCGCGGCCACGGCACGCGCCGTCTCGCGGGTGTCCTGCTTCTCGCGCAGCGCCTGGCGCTTGTCGTACAACTTCTTGCCGACCGCGAGCGCGAGTTCGAGCTTGACCCGGCCGTCCTTGAAGTACAGCGACAGCGGGACCAGGGTGTGGCCCGCGTCGCGGACCTTGGTCTCGATCTTGCGGATCTCCAGCTTGTGCAGCAGCAGCTTGCGCTTGCGCCGGGCCGCGTGGTTGGTCCACGTCCCCTGGGTGTACTCGGGGATGAAGACGTTGTCGATCCACGCCTCGTGGTTCTGGATGTAGGCGTAGCCGTCGACCAGGTTGGCCCGCCCCTCGCGCAGTGACTTCACCTCGGTGCCGGTGAGTACGAGGCCGCACTCGTAGGTGTCGAGGATCGTGTACTCGTGTCGCGCCTTCTTGTTCTGCGCGATCAGCTTCTGTCCGGTTTCCTTTGCCATAGCGCGGCCATTCTCGCACTTCGACGCAGGATCGGGCAGCTGCTTTAGGCGCGGGCGCGGTGCGCCGGCGGGTGTCGGCGGGTGTCGGTGGGACACCTGCGGGCCTCAGGCCCGGGTGCCGAGCCCGGCGAGGACGCGCAGGGCCAGCGCGTCAGCGTCCTCGCCGACCGCGGCCGGGACGTCCGGGGCGAGGCCGGTGCCGTCCAGCGAGCGGCCGGCCGGGGTGTAGTAGCGGCCGACGGTCATCTCCAGCACCGCGCCGTCGGCGAGCCTGCTGGGCTGCTGGACGGTGCCCTTGCCGAAGGTCCGGGAGCCCACCACCACGGCGCGACTGCGGTCCTGCAGGGCGCCGGCGAGCAGTTCGGCGGCGCTCATCGTGCCGCCGTCCACCAGCACCACCAGCGGGGTGCGCTGGTCGCCGCCCGACGGGGCGGTCAACTCCCGCTTCTCGCCGCGCTCCTGGTACGAGCCGACCGTCCCGCCGTCCAGGAAGACCCCGGCGGTGCCGACCGCCTCGTCCACCAACCCGCCGGAGTTGCCGCGCAGATCGAGCACCACGCCGGTGTGCGGGGCGCGCAGCGCGGTGCGCACCTGCTCGGCCACGCCGCTGGTGAAGGCCCGGACGGTGATCCGCAGGTCCCCCTTGTCCAGCCGCTCGGCGGCGACCTGCTGGCTGTCCAGCAGCACGCGCCGCAGACGCAGCTCGCGCACCTGCCCGTCGCCGCGCCGGACGGCCAGGGTGACCTCGGAGCCGACCCCGCGCTCTCCGCCCTGCCCGCGCAGCCGGGCGACCACCTCGGTGACCGGCAGCCGGTCGGCCTGGTCCTGGTCGATCCGCAGCAGCTGGTCACCGGGGGCGATCCCGGCCTCGGCGGCCGGTCCGGCCGGGGTGACCCGGGAGACCGCGGTGACGCCGTCCTCGCCGCGGCCGACCGAGAGGCCGACGCCCAGGTAGCGGCCGTCCAGGCCCTGGCTGAACTCGGCGTACTCCCGGGCGCTGTAGTACGCGCCCCAGCGGTCACCGCCGGCCGCGAGCAGGTGCTCGGCCTGCTGCTCGGACAGCGCGGTGCCCGCCGGGTCCGCCGGGAGCCCGGCGGCGGCCGGGGCGAGGTCGGCGGAGGCGCGGTGCGGCGGCACGCCCGGGTCACCCCAGGCACCGGTGGCGGCGCCGGCGATCAGCACGGCGCCGAACACCAGGCTGAGGGCGGCCACCTGACGTGCCCCGCGTGGAGTTTGCGGCATGGACCGGAGTGTAGACACCGCATCGCGCGCGGCGGGCCGGAACGACGGACCACGAAACGGCGACGGCCCCGGACGGCGCAGTGCCGTCCGGGGCCGGGGCATTCCGACGGGGATCAGACCTTGAGGTACTTGCGCAACGTGAAGAACGCCGCGATGCCGGCCATGCCCATACCCACCACGACCAGCAGCGGGATCACCGCGAGCACCGAGCTCAGGCCGATGAAGTGGATGAACTGCACCCGGTCGGCCAGCCAGTGCTGGACGAAGAAGTGCCCGCCGAGCAGCAGGCCCGAGGCCATCACCGCACCCAGCAGCGCGGCGAACGCGGCCTCGGCGATGAACGGCATCTGGACGTAGAAGTTCGAGGCACCGACCAGGCGCATGATGCCGGTCTCGCGCCGCCTGCTGAACGCCGACACCCGGACGGTGTTGACGATCAGCAGCAACGCGACGAAGAGCATCAGCACCATGATCACGAAGGCCGCCGTCTGGAGACCGTTGAGCAGGCCGAAGAGGTTCTCCAGGATCTTCCGCTGGTCCTCGACCGACTTGACGCCGGGCTTGCCGGCGAAGGCGCTCTGTATGACGTCGTACTTGGTCGGGTCGTTGAGCTTGACCCGCCAGGACTGCGGCATGGCGTCCGCACCCAGGACGGAGATGAGCGGGTTGTCCGGGTTCATCTCCTTCCAGTGCTTGTACGCGTCGGCGGAGCTCTCGTAGGTGGACGACTGGACCACCGAACTCATCTTGTCCAGCTGGTCCTTGATGTCCTGGACCTGCTGGTCGGTGGCCGCGCCCTTGTCGCACTGCGGCGAGTTGCGGGCATCCGCCTTGGTGCAGAAGTAGATGCTCACCTCGACCTTGTCGTACCAGTACCCCTTCATGGAGTTCACCTGGTCACGGACCAGGAGCGAGGAACCGGCGAGGGCGAGGGAGAGCGCGACACTGACGACGACCGCGATGGTCATGGTCAGGTTGCGTCGGAGACCCACACCGATCTCCGACAGGACGAACTGGGCACGCATGCGGGAAACAACTCCAGGGTCGGTACTGCTCGGTCTGGCGTGCGGGCCGGCGGGCCCCACGGGTCAGCGCTGGTGGGTCAGTGCTGGTACCCGTAGACGCCGCGGGCCTGGTCGCGGACGAGCAACCCCTTGTCGAGTTCGATGACTCGCTTGCGCATCTGGTCGACGATGGCCTGGTCGTGGGTGGCCATCAGCACCGTGGTGCCGGTGCGGTTGATGCGGTCGAGCAGCTTCATGATGCCGACCGAGTTCTGCGGGTCGAGGTTACCGGTGGGCTCGTCCGCGATGAGCAGCATCGGGCGGTTCACGAACGCGCGGGCGATCGCCACGCGCTGCTGCTCACCACCGGACAGCTCGCCCGGCATGCGGTCCTCCTTGCCGCCGAGGCCGACCAGCTCCAGCACCTCGGGCACCACCTTGTTGATGGCGCTCTTGGGCTTGCCGATCACCTCCAGGGCGAAGGCGACGTTCTGCGCGACCGTCTTGTTCGGCAGCAGGCGGAAGTCCTGGAAGACGGTGCCCAGCTGGCGGCGCATGTGCGGCACCTTCCAGTTGGACAGCTTGCCGAGGTCCTTGCCCAGCACGTGCACCGAACCGGTGCTGGGGCGCTCCTCGCGCAGACACAGGCGCAGGAAGGTGGATTTGCCCGAGCCGGACGAGCCGACCAGGAAGACGAACTCACCCTTCTCGATCTCCAGCGAGACGTTGTCCAGGGCGGGACGGTTCTGCTTGGGATAGGTCTTGGAGACGTTGTCGAATCTGATCACGGCTGCATCACGGAGGCCATCCTAGGCGGCGCCAGTCCTCGGTCGGTCCACCCCGGAGGCCCGGTCCCGGGGCGGGCGAAGGGAGCGCGGAGGGCCGCTCCCGGTCTGGGACCATACGCGAATCGGCGACCGGCTCGCAGGGTCGGTCCAGGACGGCGATCGAAATCTGGGAGAGAATGTCCAGTTATGCCCTGAATATTGCGAGCCATCTCACAGCCCGGGAGCCGGAAGCGCCAGAACCTGGCAGAGTGGAGGTGGCGACCGTGTTCGGCCGCTCCCCCGTACAGGGCAGGAAAAGGAACCAAAGCCCCGTCCGGCGCGTTGGCTGTAGCAGCGAGGAGGAGATCGCATGACGTGCGACCATCTGGTGTGCGCCAACTGCAACGGCCGCGTCAGCGAGGGGCGTTGCCCGGTGTGCCGCGCCAACCGGGCCCGGCTGCAGGAGCAGCAGGGGCCGTTCGCCACGCTCTCCCCCGCGATGCTGCTGGCCCTGCTGGCCGGTCTGCTCGCGGTGGCGCTGATCGCGCGGCAGGCGCTGGCCTGAGAACCGACGAGACGTGCGGCAGGCGCTGGCCTGAGAACCGACGAGACGTACGGAAAGGCCCCCGACCACTGCGGTCGGGGGCCTTCTCCGTGTCCGGGTGCTTACTCGGCGCTGGTCTCGCGCTGCTTGCGCCACCGGATGCCGGCCTCGATGAAGCCGTCGATGTCGCCGTCCAGCACCGCCTGCGGGTTGCCGGCCTCGAACGCCGTACGGACGTCCTTGACCATCTGGTACGGGTGCAGCACGTAGGAGCGCATCTGGTTGCCCCAGGAGCTGCCGCTGTCCTTGAGCGCGTCCATCGCCGCCTTCTCCTCCTGGCGGCGCCGCTCGAGCAGCTTGGCCTGGAGGACGTTCATCGCGGACGCCTTGTTCTGGATCTGCGAGCGCTCGTTCTGGCAGGAGACCACGATGCCGGTCGGGATGTGCGTGATGCGCACCGCCGAGTCGGTGGTGTTGACGCCCTGGCCACCGGGACCGGACGCGCGGTAGACGTCCACCCGCAGGTCGCCCTCGTCGATGTCGACGTGGTCGGCCTGCTCGACGACCGGGAGCACCTCGACACCGGCGAAGGAGGTCTGCCGGCGGCCCTGGTTGTCGAACGGCGAGATGCGCACCAGACGGTGGGTGCCCTGCTCGACCGAGAGGGTGCCGTAGGCGTACGGCACCTTCACGGTGAAGGTCGCGGACTTGATGCCGGCCTCTTCGGCGTACGAGGTGTCGTACACCTCGGTGGGGTACCCGTGCCGCTCGGCCCAGCGCAGGTACATGCGCATCAGCTGCTCGGCGAAGTCGGCGGCGTCGACGCCACCGGCCTCGGCACGGATGTTGATCAGCGCCTCGCGGGCGTCGTACTCGCCGGACAGGAGGGTGCGGACCTCCAGCTCCTCGACCGCCTTCTTGACGGCCACCAGCTCGGCCTCGGCCTCGGCGCGGGTGTCCGCGTCGTCCTCGGCCTCGGCCAGCTCGAACAGCACACCCAGGTCGTCGATGCGGCCGCGCAGGCCCTCGACCCGGCGCAGTTCGCCCTGGAGGAAGGAGAGCCGGCTGGTCACCTTCTGCGCGTTCGCGACGTCGTCCCACAGGGTGGGGGCGGCTGCCTCCTCCTCCAGGACCGCGATGTCGGCCCGGATCTTGTCCAGGTCGAGGACGGCCTCGATCGACCCCATGGTCGTATCGAGGTTCTTGAGCTCTTCGGAAGGATCGACGGCTGCCACGCCCCCAGGGTAATGGTTCCGGGGGTGGTCATGACGACACCCCCGGTCCGCCCGGAGTCAGGGCCCGCCTCGTAGGCCCTACCCGATCCGGACAAAACCCGGGAGACCGGCCCTACGGGGCCCGCTGGGCGGTGCTGTGCACGGCCGGGCGGGGCGGGTGGCCGCGGTCCGGCCCGGTGGCCGCGAAGGCCGTCCAGGCCGCGGCGGCGCCCGCCAGCAGCAGGACGGTAGCCAGCAGTACGGCCAGCAGCCGGCGGCGGCGCAGCAGGGCCTGGCGGTCCCGGCGGTGGCCCGGGGCGGCGCGCTGGGCGCGCGACTCGGCCGCGTACGCGGCCAGCTCTTCGGCCGAGGGACGGCGCAGGCTGGTGTGGGTGTCCCGGGTGGAGTCCGGGGCGACGCCGGGCACCAGCGGGACGGCCGGACCGCGGCGCCGCTTGTGGGTGCCCGGGCCGGCGTCGATCTCGGCGTAGACGGCCTCGCCGGGGGTCAGCTGTTCCTCGGCCGGGGCGCGGCCCTGGGAAGGCACCACCAGCACCGGCAGACCGGCCAGCGAGGGCAGCTGCTCGCGCAGCCGGGCGGCCAGTTCCGCGGCGCGCAGCCGGGAGGCCGGAGCCTTGGCCAGGCACTCCGAGATGATCCGCCACAGCCCGTCCGGCAGACCGGGGATCGGCGGCACCTGCTCGGTGACGTGCCGGCGCAGCACCGCGCCGGTGTGGCCGCCGCCGAACGGGGTGAAGCCGGCCAGCAGCTCGTAGAGCACGGTGGCGAGGGCGTAGATGTCGACGGCGGCGCGCGGCTCCAGGCCCTCGATGATCTCGGGGGCGAGGTAGTCGGGGGTGCCGATGATCCGGGTGGCCCGGGTCCGGCGCGGGGCGTCGACCAGGCGGGCCACGCCGAAGTCGGTGAGCTTGGCGCGCGGGGCGCCGCCGGGGCCGGGGGCGGCGGCGAGGTCGAGCAGGACGTTCTCCGGCTTGACGTCGCGGTGGACGATCCCGGCCGCGTGCGCGGCGGCCAGGCCGTCGGCGACGTCGGCGATGATCGAGGCGGCCGTCTGCGGCGGGAGGGCGCCGTCCCGCTCCAGCCGGGAGCGCAGGTCCGTGCCCTGGACCAGTTCCATCACCAGGGCGAGGTCGCTGCCGTCCACCACCATGTCGCGCACGCCGACCACCCGGGGGTGGTCGAGGCTGGTCAGCGCGGTGCGCTCCTGGACGAAGCGGCCGACCAGCACCTGGTCGGCGGCGAGGTCCTCACGCAACAGCTTGACCGCCACCGGGCCGTCCGGCCCGTCACCGAGCCAGACCGTCCCGGCCGAACCCCGGCCGATCACCTGGTGGGCGGTGTACCGGCTGCCGATCTTGCGTGCCAATGCTGCTCCGTGGGCGGCGCGGGAGCGCTCCGGGGGTCCGGGCGCGCTCGGTGGGGCGGGACAACAGCGACCAACCTACGCGCCCCGACCCCCCGTGCGGGCCGTCTGACGGCCCCGGGGCGGGACTCCGGGGCGAGAAATCTTGTGAATTGTCGACAAAGCGTCAATCCTGCCACCCCGGAGGCGATCCGCGGCTATTTGCCGAAGACGCTGTTCACCCAGTCCCGCGCCGAGTCGAACCAGCCGACGACGTTGTCCCAGTAGTGCGGCAGCGGGGTGAAGTTCCACAACGCGATGCCGGCCAGGGCCAGCACCAGCAGCACCATCAGACAGCCCTTGAGGCAGCCGAGCCCCGGGATGTACATCCGGTTGCGGCTGCGCGGGCGGCGCTCGCGCGGCGGGGCGGGCTCGCGCCGGGGCGGCGCGGGCGGCTCCTCGCGGCGCTGCGGGGGCTCCCGGTACTGCGGCGCGGGCGGCTCGGCCCGGCGCGGCACCGGGGCGGGCGGCGGCGGGTAGCCGCCCTGCGGCTGGCCGTACCCGGCCGGGGGCTGCCGGTAGCCGCCCTGCGCGCCGGGGTCGCCCTGGCCTCCCCGGCTGTTTCGGCCGCCCTGGCCTCCCTGGCCGCCCTGGTAGGGCGGCGGGGCGACCGGCGGGCGCTGGGCGTAGCCGGGCGGCGGGCCCTGGCGGCGCTGGTCCGGGCGGTAGCCGGCCGGCGGCTGCGGCTGGTAGCCGGGCGCGCCCTGGCCGGCCTGGCCCCCCGGTCCGGCCTGGTAGGGCGGCGGGGCGACCTGCGGCTCCTCGAAGTCCTCGGGGCCGAAGTAGCCGACCTGGGTCTGCTGGTTGCGGTCGCGCGCCGCGCGCAGCTGGGTCTGCCACGGGTGCGGCACCTCCTCCTGCGGCGCGGCGGGCGCTCCGGGCGGGGGCGGGGGCACGGCGGTGGGCGGCATCACCTGGGTGCGGTCCTGGGTGCCGTACGGGGGCGCGGGCGGCGGCTGGGTGCCCATCACCCGGGTCGCCCCGGCCGGGTCGTACTGCGGGCCGCCCGGGGGCGGGGGGAGCACCTGGGTGCGGTCCTCGGCGCCGGCCCCGGGCACGGCCGGCATGGTGCCGGGCACGGTGGTCGGCTGCGGGTCCGGCAGCAGCAGGGCGGCGACCGCCAGCGCCTCGTCCACCGCCGCCGGGGAGGCGTGCACGCCGACCCCGGCCGCGACCACCCGCAGCGCGCGGGCCAGCGAGGGGGCGCTCGGCCGCTGGGCCGGGTCCTTGCGCAGGCAGCGCTCGACCACCGTCCAGAGCGGCTCGGGCATGGTGCTTGGCCGCTGCGGCTCCTGCGCCAGGTGGGCCTGGAGGACGGCCAGGGCGCTGTCGCCCTGGAACGGCTGGCGGCCGGTGACCAGCTCGTACAGCATGATCCCGGCGCCGTAGACGTCCACCGCGGAGGTCTGCGGGCGGCCCTCGGCGGACTCCGGCGCGACGTACGCGGGGGTGCCGACGAACTCGTGGGTGCGGGTGACGCCCGGGGAGTCGGCGAGCCGGGCGATGCCGAAGTCGGTCAGCAGCGGGTGCATCTGCTCGGTGCCGTCCACCAGGACGGAGGCGAGCAGCACGTTGGCCGGCTTGAGGTCGCGGTGGACGATCCCGTCCGCGTGGCTGGCCGCCAGCGCGTCGGCGACCTGGGCCATCAGCAGAGCGCCCGCGATCGGGCTGAAGGGGCCGTTGGCGCGCAGGTAGCGGGCCAGGTCCGGGCCCTCCACCAGGTCCATCACCAGGGCCAGCAGCTCGCCCTCGACGACCAGGTCACGGACCCGGACGATGTTCGGGTGGGTCAGCCGCAGCAGTAGCGAGCGCTCGCGCAGGAAGCGCATCACGACGTCCGGGTCGGCCGCCAGTTCCTCGCGCAGCACCTTGATCGCCACCTGCTGCCCGGGCTCACTGCCCGGCACCTGGACGTCCGGACGCACCAGGCCGCGCCAGACGGTCCCGGTGGCACCCCGTCCCAGGGTCTCCTCAAGCAGATATTTGCTGCCGACTGGCCGCACCTGTCGCACTCCTCGCCGTGCCGCCCGCGCGGGGCGCTCCTCCGCCGGTGCGGTGAGCCTGCCGGGCCCGTGTTTGCGGCCACTCTAACCGTGTCCGTTCGGGTTTTTGAGGTGACCGGCGGGCCACCCGAGCAGGGTTGGGGGACATCCCCTAGGGGACTGCCCGGACGCGCCCCAGGGGACTGGCCGGAGCCGCTCGCCGGGGCCCGTCGCGGCGCCGTCACGGCCGCGGTTGACCTGACTCTCCGTCGCCTCCACCATGGCGATGATCGCAAGATCGTCAAATCCGGTACGGTGCGCGGACTGTCCACGCCGGATGGCAGGATGGACACTCGCCACTCGTGTGGCCCGAAGGATCGACGCGACCGCCCGGTGCGACCGCGACGACACCTGGCAGCGGTACCAGGCATCACACCAGCAGAAGGGACCCGCGGGCGAGATGCAGATCCGGCTGACCGTCCTCCGACCGCGCAGCGGCCCGACCGCCGCCGGCTCCGCCATCCCCTACGTGGACGTACTGGTCACCGCGCCCGTCGGCACCGCGCTCGGCGCCATCGCGGGCGCGCTCGCGGGCGCCGTGGGCGTGCGCGGACCGCGGGCCGCCACCCACGTGCACTTGTATGCCGGGGCACACCGGGTGGACGAACACACCCTGCTCGGCCACCCCCCGCTGCTCGACGGAGCCGTCCTCAGCCTCAACGAGCCCGACCCGACCGCCGACGACCCCGACGACACCCCCGCCGCCGAGCTGCGGGTGGTCGGCGGCCCGGACGCCGGCGGCGTGCACCGGCTGCACGGCCGGGAGATCCGGATCGGCCGCTCCGGCGAGGCCGACGTCCCGCTCGACGACCCGGACGTCTCCCGGCTGCACCTCGCCCTGCACCTCGGCGAGGACGGCCGGATCGCCGTCCGCGACCTCGGATCCACCAACGGCACCACCCTGGACGGCCGGCTCGTCCCGCCCGCCCCGGCCGAAGCCGCGGTCCCGCTGGAGAACGGCGCCCTGCTGCGGATCGGCGAGTCCACCCTGCAGGTCTTCGAACCGGCCGGGGAACCCGCTCGCACCGCCCTGCCCGACGGCAACGGCCACCTCCAGCTCGCCGCCCCCGGCCCGGTCCGGCCCGCACCGCCCGTGATCGAGCCGCCCACCGCCCCCGAGCCCACCCACGGGCGCGGCCTCGGCCTGTTCTCCCTGCTGTCCGGCCGCACCGCCGAACCGCCCGAGGAGAGCGCCGAGCGCCACCACGCCGCGGTACGGCTGCGCCAGGCCGCCGCCCAGCGCGAGCGCTGGCCCGACCTCGCCACCGTGCTGCTCAACGCCGTCGGCCCCGGCCCCCGGCTCTGGGAACGCGGCCCCGGCCACCCCGACGCGCTCACCCTGCGCCTGGGCACCGCCGACCGCCCCGGCGGCCCCGGAACCACGCCCGGCACCATGCTGCCCGCCGTCCCCGTCACCCTCGACCTGCAGACCGCCGGCAGCCTCGGCCTCAGCGGCCCCCGCGAGCGCCTGGACGCGCTCACCCGCGCCGTCGTCGCCCAACTCGCCGCGCTGCACCCGCCGACCGGGCTGAGCCTGGTCGTGGTCGACGCCGACCCGGCCCGCGGCCCCGAGGAACGCGTCGACACCTGGGCCTGGGCGCTCTGGCTGCCCCACCTGCGCCCCGCCGACGGCCAGGACTGCCGACTGCTGCTCGGCCTCGACGACGAACAGGCCACCGCGCGGCTGACCGAGCTCACCGCCCGGCTCAGCGGCCCGGCCGGCCTCAGCGGCCACCCCGCCACCGTGGTCGTGGTGGACGGCCGCCCGGCCACCGAGGCCGCCCGGCACGCGCTCGACCTGCTGCTGCGGCAGGGCCCGGCGGTCGGCATCTTCCCGATCTGCCTCGCCGAGCAGCCCGAACTGCTCCCCCGCGGCCTCGGCGCCACCGCGCTGATCACCGGCGAGGTCGGCACCCACCTCTCCATCGACCGCCCGGTGGCCCGCGGCCGCGAGACCCTGCACGAGGTCTCGCTGGACGCCGTCTCCGACGCCTGGGCCGAGCGGCTCGCCCGCGTCCTCGCCCCGCTGCGCGAGGCCACCCCGGCCGCGCGGGGCCCGCTGCCGGACGCGCTGCGGCTGCTCGACCTGCTCCAGCTCGACACCGTCACCCCGGCCAAGCTGTCCGCCCGTTGGGCCGCCCACGCCGGCGGCATCGGCGCGGCCGGCGCGCTGCTCGGCACCACCCGGGACGAGCTGTGCACCCTCGACCTGGCCGACCCCGAACTCGCCCTCCCCTCCCCCGACCCGGGCGGCCCGCACCTGCTGATCGGCGGCGCGCGCGGCTCCGGCAAGACCGAACTGCTGCGCACCCTGGTCGCCTCGCTCGCCGTCTCCGAACGGCCCGAGCGCCTGGCCGTCACCCTCATCGAGGGCCGGGCCGCCGCGGACGGGCAGGACGGCCTGGACGGCTGCACCGAGCTGCCGCACGTCACCGGGCGGGTCAACGCCGCCTCCGACCCGCGCGCCGCACTGCTCGCGGCCGAGGCACTGGAGGACGAACTCGCCCTGCGGGAGCGGCTGTTCGACGGGCTGGACTTCGCCGCCTGGCACGCGGCACGCATCTTGGACGGGCACAGCCTGGACGGACGCGGCCTGGACGGCCAGGGCCTGGGCGCGAACCGCCCGCAGGTCCCGGTGCCCGCCACGGTCGGTGCCACCTCGCCCGGCGGCGCGCGGATCATCCCGCCGCGCAGCGCCTCCGACGCCCGGCCGGCCGCCTCCCCAGCCGACCCGGCCCCGGCCCGGCTGGTCGTCGTGGTCGACGACTACGACGACCTGCTCTCCCCCACCTCGCCGGCCGGTCGCCCGCTGGCCCGCGTGCTCGCCGCCGTCGCCCGGCGCGGCGGCCCGCTCGGCATCCACCTCGCGGTCGCCACCGGACGCCCGGAGGAGAGCGCCGGCACCGAGGTCGACGAGGCCGCCCTGCTCCGGATCGCCCTGCGCACCGAGGATCCGGCCGACTCCGACCTGCTGATCCACCTCGGCGACGCGGCCGCCATCCCCGAGGACACCCCCGGCCGCGGCTACCTGCGCCGGCCCGACGGCGGGGTCACCGCCTTCCAGACCGCCCGGATCAGCGGCCGCATCCCCCGCACCGCCACCCTGCGGCCCACCGTGGTCGCGATAGACCCGCTCCAACTCGGCGCCCCACCCGCCCGCCGCCCGGTCCGCGAGCTCGGCAACGGCCCCACCGACCTCGCCCTCCTCGCCAGCGCCCTCCAGCGCGCCGCCTCGCGCTGACGCGGCGGGGCAAGACGACCGGGGGCGGGGCCACGGAGGTGTCCGTGGCCCCGCCCCCGGGAGGTCAGGTGGCCGCGCGCACTTGACGCCAACGACGGCGCCGCCCCGGACGGCCGGAGCCGGGAACGCGGAAGGGCCCGCGTCCCGAGGCCGCGGGCCCTTCCGTTCGGCCGTCCGTCAGCGCATCGAACCGGTGCGCAGCAGGGTGCGGATGACGCGCATCGCGACCGAGAGGCTGGACAGCTCGTAGTTGTCCGAACCCCTTATGTCGTCGAGGGTGCTCTTGGCGCGGTTGAGCAGGGTGGAGTTGAGATCCGCCCAAGCGTTGTAGCGCTCCTCGGGGGTGGCGCCCTCGGGGCCGCAGGCCAGGACGTCTGCGGTCAGCGCCGCGTGCGCCGCGAAGAGATCCTCGCGGATCGCGGCCCGGGCCATCGACGACCAGCGGTCGGTGCGCGGCAGGTCGATGATGCGGTCGAGCAGGTGCGAGATCTGCAGGCGGTCGCCCAGGTCGTAGTACAGCTCGGCGACGTCGGCGACGTCCTTGCCGGAGCGGTCCGCGACCTCGGTGATGTCCAGGGTCGGGAAGACCGAGGACAGGCCGGCGATCCGGGTGGCCAGCTCCTCCGGCACTCCGGCCGAGGCGAGCTCGTTGTAGATCGACTCGAACCAGGTCAGGTCCTCGCCGCGCAGCGGCTTGGGCAGCGAGCCCCAGACCTGGTTGACCCGGTCGTGGAAGAACTCGATGGTGCCGGCGACGTCGAGCGGCTGGCGGCGGTTGTTGAGCATCCACCGGGTGGCGCGCTCGACCAGGCGGCGCGAGTGCAGCCGCATCTTGGTCTGGGCCCGGGCCGGGACCTTGTTGTCGAGGCCCTCGATCTCGGCCCAGATCTCCTCCAGGCCGAAGACGGCCCGCGCGGCGGTGTGCGTCCGGGCGATCTCCTCGTAGGTCGCGCCGGTCTCCTCCTTCAGGCGGAAGGCGAAGGTGCAGCCACCGCGGTTGATCGTGTCGTTGACGATCAGCGTGGTGATGATCTCGCGGCGCAGCGCGTGGCTGTCGATCGCGTCGGCGAACTTCGCCCGCAGCGCGCTCGGGAAGTACTCGTGCAGCGAGGCGCGGAAGTACGGGTCGTCGGGCAGGTCGGTGGTCAGCAGCTCGTCGGCCAGGATGATCTTGGTGTAGGCGAGCAGCACGGACATCTCGGGCTGCGAGAGGCCGCGGCCGCTCTGCTGGCGCTCACGGATCTGGCGTTCGGCGGGCAGGAACTCCAGCGCCCGGTCCAGCTGGCCGGCCGCCTCGAAGCGGTTGATCATCCGCGCGTGGACGTTGAACATGCTGTGCGCCTGGGAGACGGCGTTGGCCAGCACCACGTTCTGCGCGTAGTTGTTGCGCAGCACCAGGTGGCCGACCTCGTCGGTCATCTCGGCGAGCAGAGCGTTGCGCTGCTTGACCGTCATGTCGCCCTCGGCGACGACCTGGTTGAGCAGGATCTTGATGTTGACCTCGTGGTCCGAGGTGTCCACACCGGCCGAGTTGTCGATGGCGTCGGTGTTGATCCAGCCGCCGGTGCCTTCGGGGCCGCCGGAGGCCGCGTACTCGATGCGGCCGAGCTGGGTGCAGCCGAGGTTGCCGCCCTCGCCGATGACCCGGGCGCGGACCTGCTCGCCGTTGACGCGGATGGCGTCGTTGGCCTTGTCGCCGACCTCGGCGTTGGTCTCGCCGGAAGCCTTGACGTAGGTGCCGATGCCGCCGTTCCAGAACAGGTCGACCGGCGCCTGCAGGATCGCCTTCATCAGCTCGGCCGGGGTCAGGCGGCTCTCCTCGATGCCGAGGGCGGCCCGGACCTGCGCACTGATCTGGATCGACTTGGCGCTGCGGGGGAAGACCCCGCCGCCGGCCGAGACCAGCGACTTGTCGTAGTCGTCCCAGGAGCTGCGCGGCAGCTCGAACAGGCGGCGGCGCTCGGCGTAGGAGGCGGCCGCGTCCGGGTTCGGGTCGAGGAAGATGTGGCGGTGGTCGAAGGCGGCGACCAGGCGGATGTGCTCGCTGAGCAGCATGCCGTTGCCGAAGACGTCGCCGGACATGTCGCCGATGCCGATGACGGTGAAGTCCTCGGACTGGGTGTCGACGCCGAGCTCGCGGAAGTTGCGCTTGACCGACTCCCAGGCGCCGCGGGCGGTGATGCCCATGCCCTTGTGGTCGTAGCCGGCCGAGCCGCCGGACGCGAAGGCGTCGCCCAGCCAGAAGCCGTACGACTCCGCGACGCCGTTGGCGATGTCGGAGAAGGTCGCGGTGCCCTTGTCGGCGGCGACGACCAGGTAGGTGTCGTCCTCGTCGTGGCGGACCACGTCGGCCGGGTGGACGACCTCGCCGGCCACCAGGTTGTCGGTGATGTCCAGCAGCGCCGAGATGAAGGTCTTGTACGACGAGATGCCCTCGGCCAGCCAGGCGTCACGGTCCACCGACGGGTCCGGCAGCTGCTTGGCGACGAAGCCGCCCTTGGCACCGACCGGCACGATGACGGTGTTCTTGACCATCTGGGCCTTGACCAGGCCGAGGATCTCGGTACGGAAGTCCTCACGCCGGTCGGACCAGCGCAGACCACCGCGGGCGACCTTGCCGAAGCGCAGGTGCACGCCCTCGACCTGCGGCGAGTAGACCCAGATCTCGAACGCCGGGCGCGGGGCCGGCAGGTCCGGGATGGCCTTCGGGTCGAACTTCATCGACACGTAGGAGTGCCACTCGCCGGAGCCGTCGTGCTGGAAGAAGTTGGTCCGCAGGGTGGCCTTGATGAGGTTCAGGAAGGAGCGCAGGATGCGGTCCTCGTCCAGCGAGACGACCTCGTCGAGCGCGCCGGCCAGCTCCTCCAGGATGCCCTCGGTCAGTTCCAGTGCACCCGAACGGTGGCTCGGGCTCAGCCGGGCCTCGAACAGGTTGACCAGCAGGCGGGTGGTGTGGGTGTTGTTGCGGAGCGCGTCCTCCATGTAGTCCTGGGAGAACGTGGAGCCCGCCTGGCGCAGGTACTTGGCGTACGCGCGCAGCACCACCGCCTGGCGCCAGTTCAGCCCGGCGGTCAGCACCAGCTCGTTGAAGCCGTCGTTCTCGGCCTTGCCGGTCCAGGTGGCCGCGAAGGTCTCCTGGAAGCGCTCGCGGGCCTCGTCGGTGAGCCCGGTGGCCTCGCGCAGCTTCAGGCCGAAGTCGTACACCCACGCGGTGGTGCCGTCGGAGCGGCGCAGCGCGTACGGGTGCTCGTCCAGCACCTCGACGCCCAGTCGCTGCAGCACCGGCAGGACCTCGGTGAGCGAGATCGGGCCGCCGACCCGGTAGATCTTGAAGCGGCGCTCGTCGTCGCCCGCGCCGACCGGCTGGTACAGGTTCAGGCGGAAGTCGCCCTCGCCGTGCAGCGACTCGATCTGCTTGATGTCGGAGACGGCGGTGCGCGGCGGGAAGTCGGCGCGGTAGCCGTCGGGGAAGGCGTTGGCGTACTTGTGGCCGAGCTCGGCGGCCTTCTCCTCGCCCAGCTCGGTGTGCAGCTGGTCGTGGAAGCCGTCCATCCAGAACCGGGCGGCCTCGGCCAGGCGGTTCTCGATCCGCTCGATGTCGCTGTCGGTGAGCTGGGGCAGCTCGGTGCCCGGGGCGACCCGGACCACGAAGTGCAGGCGGGTCAGCACCGACTCGGTCGCGTACACCGTGTAGTCGATGGTGGCGCCGTTCAGCTCCTCCTTGAGGATGTCGGTGAGCAGCAGCCGGATGCGCGTGGTGTAGCGGTCGCGCGGCAGGTAGATGAACGCCGAGAAGTAGCGACCGTACTCGTCCTGGCGCAGGAAGAGGCGCAGCTTACGGCGCTCCTGCAGGTAGAGCACGCTGGTGGCGATGGAGAGCAGCTCGTCGGCCGAGGTCTGGAAGATCTCGTCGCGCGGGAAGGTCTCCATGATCTGCAGCAGGTCGCGGCCGTCGTGGCTCTCGCTGGAGAAGCCGGAGCCGTCCAGCACCTCCTGGACCTTGCGGCGCACGACCGGGATGCGGGTGACCGACTCGGTGTAGGCGGCGGAGGAGAACAGACCGAGGAAGCGGCGCTCGCCGATCGGCTCGCCGGCGGCGTTGAACTTCTTGACGCCGACGTAGTCCAGGTAGGCCGGACGGTGCACGGTGGCGCGGCTGTTGGCCTTGGTCAGGACGAGGAGCTTCTTCTCGTGGGCCTTGGCGCGCACCGGCGCGGAGAGGCGGCCGAAGGCCTCGGAGACCGAGTGGTGGCGGTCGTCGTGGCTGCGCGGGTCGGAGCGCAGGATGCCGAGGCCGGTCCCGGCGACGGCCTTGAGGACCTCCTCGCCCTCGTGCTCGACCAGGTCGTACTCGCGGTAGCCGAGGAAGGTGAAGTGGTCGTCGGCGAGCCAGCGCATCAGCTCCCAGGCCTCGCCGACCTCCTGCTCGGGCAGGCCGGTAGGGGGCTCCTCGGCCAGCTCGTCGGCCAGGCGCAGCGCGCTCTCGCGCATCTTGCCCCAGTCCTCGACGACCTCGCGGACGTCGCCGAGGACGCGGCGCAGGTTGGTCTCGATGGAGCGCAGGTCGTCGCGGTCGGTCTCGCGGTCGATCTCGATGTGCATCCACGACTCGACGGTCGCGTCGGCGGGCCACTCGGTGCCGGCGGCCTGGCTGCGGGAGCAGGCGTCGACGTCCAGGATCTCCAGCAGCTTGCCGGTGATGTCACGGCGGACGACCAGCTGGGGGTGGATGACGATGTGGATCGCGCGGTCCTGGCGGGACAGCTCGTTGGTGACCGAGTCCACCAGGAAGGGCATGTCGTCGGTGACGACCTCGACCACGGTGTGGCCGCAGGACCAGCCGTTCTCCTCGACCGAGGGGGTGTGGACCCGCACCTCGGCGGTGCCCTGGGGGCGCTTGAGGCCCAGACGGTAGTGGGAGGCGGCCGCACCGTACACGTCGACCGGGTCGCGGTCGACCAGGTCCTCGGGGGCGGTGTGCAGGTAGTAGTGGTGCAGGTACGCGGTCAGAGCGCCGTTGCTCAACCCCTCCCCGGGCGCCGCTCCTCCCACCTGGCTGTTCTCAGCGGCTGCGGCTGCCTTCTTGAGCAGTTCGGCCTTGGCTGCGTCCAGCTTGGTCTGCATGACTTCTTGGCTCCTGTCGCGCGCCGTTGCGTGACTCGGTGGTGTGTGGATGTACACCGACGGGTCACCGCAATCCTGCCGCACCATCCGACTGAAAGGGGCTTCACGGCACGCATGAAACGCCCTCCCAGCGGGTAGGACGACTCATTCGTCCTGCAAGCCACCCGACGACGCCAGCCAGCCTAACCGGATCAATCGAAGGTGCACAGGGACAGGGAGGCGCAAACCCGCAGGATGTCGGGTCCGTCCTGGACACCATGTCCAAACCGGAGCTTCATGTTCACTCTCAGCCCATGTGCGGGTATCCGTGGTGGGTCGGCGGGACGAAGGTCTCCTTGATCGCGCGGGCCGAGGTCCAGCGCAGCAGGTTCTGGGCGGCGCCCGCCTTGTCGTTGGTTCCGGAGGCCCGGGAGCCGCCGAAGGGCTGCTGGCCGACCACGGCGCCGGTGGGCTTGTCGTTGATGTAGAAGTTTCCGGCGGTGAAGCGCAGTTCCTCCACGGCCTGGGCGATGGCGTAACGATCCTGCGCGATCACCGCGCCGGTCAGGCCGTACGGGGCGCCGGCGTCGACCCGGCCGAGCACGTCGTCCCAGCGGGAGTCCTCGTAGACGTGGACCGCCAGGACGGGGCCGAAGTACTCGGTGCGGAAGATCTCGCCCCGGTGGTCGGAGGAGACCAGGACGGTCGGGCGGACGAACCAGCCGATCGCGTCGTCGTACTGGCCGCCGGCCACCAGCTCGACGGTCGGGTCGGCCTTGGCCCGCTCGATCGCGATGCGGTTCTTCTCGAAGGCCCGCTTGTCGATCAGGGCGCCCATGAAGTTGGACAGGTCGGTGACGTCGCCCACCGTGAGGGCGTCCACCTCGGCCAGGAAGTCGTCCTTGATCCTCAGCCACAGGCTGCGCGGCAGGTAGGCGCGGGAGAGCGCCGAGCACTTCTGGCCCTGGTACTCGAAGGCGCCGCGGATCATGGCGGTCTTCAGGATCTCCGGGTCGGCCGAGGGGTGGGCCAGCAGGAAGTCCTTGCCGCCGGTCTCGCCGACGATCCTCGGGTAGGTGCGGTAGCCGCCGATGCTTGCGCCGACGGTCTGCCACAGCGACTGGAAGGTCGCGGTGGAGCCGGTGAAGTGCAGCCCGGCTAGCGCCGGGTCGGTGAGCGCCACCGGGGAGACCTGCAGGCCGTCGCCGGTGACCAGGTTGATCACCCCGGGCGGCAGGCCGGCCGTCTCCAGCAGCCGCATCAGGTAGTGGGCGGCCAGCGCCTGGGTCGGCGCGGGCTTCCAGACCACGGTGTTGCCCATCAGCGCGGGGGCGGTGGGCAGGTTCCCGGCGATCGCGGTGAAGTTGAACGGGGTGATCGCGTAGACGAAACCCTCCAGCGGGCGGTGGTCGACCCGGTTCCACACCCCCGGGGAGGAGATCGGTTGGTCGGCCAGGATCTGCCGGGCGAAGTGGACGTTGAACCGCCAGAAGTCGATCAGCTCGCAGGCGGAGTCGATCTCGGCCTGCTGCACGGTCTTGGACTGGCCGAGCATGGTGGCCGCGTTGAGCGTCTCCCGCCAGGGCCCGGACAGCAGGTCGGCGGCGCGCAGGAAGACCGCCGCCCGGTCGTCGAAGGAGAGCGAGCGCCACTGCCGCCCGGCCGCCAGCGCCGCGTCCACCGCCGCCCGGGCGTCTTCCCGGGTGGCGTTGCCGAGCACGCCCAGCTTGGCGGCGTGGTGGTGCGGCTGGACGACGTCGATCCGCTCACCGCCGCCGAAGCGCTGCTCGCCGCCGATGGTCATCGGCAACGGGATCTGCTCGGCCGCCAGCTCGTCCAGCCGCCGGACCAGCCGCTCCCGCTCCGGGCTGCCGGGCGCGTACGCCTGCACCGGCTCGTTGACCGGGGTCGGCACCTCGGTGACTGCGTCGATGGGCATGGCGGCTCCGTCCTGCTGGCGGCTGGGGGGCAGGGCCTGTCCCCTGGATCACGTCGCGGGCCCGGCAAGGATCCGAGAGACGGGCCCAGCTCCAGCCTGACCAGCGGGGACGGGTTCCGCCTGTTCAGACACGCGGACGGCGAACGTGGCGCCCGCCACTGTCCGGGCGGCTCAGCCCGCCAGCCAGCCCGCCAGCTCGACCGCCTCGGCCAGGCTGTCCACCACCGGGACACCGACCGGCTCCAGCTTCTCCCGGGTGTGCGAGCCGCCGGTGTAGAGCACCGCGTGGGCGCCCGCGTTCAGCGCCGCCAGGGCGTCGTCCGCGGCGTCACCGATCAGAACCGTACGGGCGGGGTCCACCTGCTCCCCGAGCGCGGCCAGGTGCCTCGTCAGCTGCTCCGCCTTCTGGCCGCCGGACGGGCCGCTGCGGCCGTCCACCCGCAGGAAGCGGCCGGTCAGGCCGAAGGAGTCGACCAGCGGGACCAGCTTGTCGTGCATGTACATCGACAGCAGGGACTGGCTGTTCCCGGCGGTCTCCCAGCCCTCCAGCAGCTCCAGCACGCCGTCGGTCAGGCCGCAGGCCAGGCTGAGCTCGCGGTAGCGGTCCTGGAAGGCGTCGTCCAGCTTCAGCCACTCCTCCCGGGAGGGCATCCGGCCGAGCAACCGCTCGTAGAAGTTGGGGATCGGGATCTCGTACTGCTCGCGGTACTGCTGCATGGTCATCGGCCCGACGCCGATGGTCGCGAACGCGGCGTTGCTCGCGCCGAGCACCGCTTCCATGTCGTGGAAGAGGGTCCCGTTCCAGTCCCAAACGATGTGAGTGCGCACGGGTGCAGACGGTAACCCGGACGGACGAGACACGGGTAGGACCGGGGTCACTCAGGCCAGCAGCGAGGGGATTTCCTGGGTCGCGTACCAGAGCAGGTCGTGGTCCTCGGCGCCGTCCACGGTGAACTGGGCGTCCTGGTCGCCCGCGTCGGCCGCAGCCACCGCCGCCACCGCCGCCGTGACGTCCGCGACCACCTCGTCGTCGGCCACGTCGGCGTGCACCGAGGCGGCCTTGGCCAGCTTCACCGGGCCGGCCAGCACCACCCGGCCCAGCGAGGCCTGGTCCTGGTACTCGTCGCCGGGGAAGGGCTTCACGGCCGAGTCGGCGACGTCCAGCGCCACCACGATCCGGCGGCGCGGGGCGTCCGGCTCGTCGGCCAGCAGCCGCAGCGAGGACTGGGCGGCCCGGTTCAGCGCCGCGTACTCCAGCTCCTCCAGGTCGTCGCTGACGTACCACTCGCGCAGCGCGGGGGTCACGGCGTACGCCGCGGACTGCTCCAGGGCGCCGCCCTCGTGCGCCGCCGCCAGGCCGGTCAGGGTGGTGGGCACGTACACGCGCATCGGTGGCACTCTCCGGTTCGTCCAGCGGGGTTCGTCCAGCGGCACAGATTCTGCAGCGCCCCAAGAATAAGCTCCGCCGGGCCCGCCGTGATCACCCTCCACCCCGATCAGCGCGCGGCCCGCAGGGCCACCCGGTCCGCCGCACCGGGGCGTCCCCTTTCGGACCGTACGGCCCGCCCCCGGGCGTCAACCGGAGCATCGACAGACGGCCCGCCGGGCCCGTCGCCGCATTGGTCAAGTCCCCCGGATAGGTGAACTCCGCACCAGGCCCCGGGCGCCCGAAAACACGTTGCCGCCCCGCGCGCGGCGCCGTCAGCCTGGCCCCGTCCGTACCCGCACCACCCGCACCGGGAGCCACCGTGACCGCCCACCTCACCGCCCGCCCGCACCGCCGCGTCCGCGCCTCCGGCAGCTGCGACCCAGCCGGACGCCGGCCGCGCCGACCGCGCGCCGTCTGCACCGGCACCGCCGTCCCCCACGACCACGCCCCCCGGGCGCTCGCCGCCCGCTTCGCCCACCAGCTGGTCGAGGTGCTCACCGGCGCCCGGCCCGCCGGCCAGCTGATGCGGCACACCAGCCTGGACGGCTACGGGCAGCTCGCCTCGCTGGTCAGGGCCGGTGCGCTGCGCCGCGGCGGCCCCGCCGACCGGCCCCGGCTCGGCCCGGTGCACGACCGATCGCCCTCACCCGATGCCGTCGAGGCCTGCGTCCGGGTCGATCTCGGCCGGCGGCACCACATGGTGGCCTTCCGGCTGGAGCAGCGCGGCCCGGCCGGGCAGTGGCAGTGCACCGCCGTGGAGGCCCGATGACCACCCGGTGGTACGGGACGGCGCAGGGCGCCGCCCCCGTGCGGGTGCGGCGCCCTGCGCGGCGTCCTACGTCGGGCTCAGCCCTTGCGGCGACGGCCCTTGGCGGACTTGGCGGCCTTGCGGCGCTCGGCGCGGGTCAGCCCGTCGCCCTCGTCCTCCGGCGCCAGGTCCTCGAAGTCGCCCTCGATGACACCGCCGCCGACCTCGTCCGAGGGGGCCGTGTAGTGCAGCCGCTGGGGCTTCGGGGCCTCCAGGCCCTTGGCCTTGATCTCCGGGCGGGCGGCGTCCTTCTCCAGCTTGTCGAGCACCACCTGGGCGTCCTCGACCGGGACCTCCTCGACCTGCTGCTCGACCTGGACCTCCAGGTTGAACAGGTAGCCGACGGACTCCTCCTTGATGCCCTCCATCATCGCGGTGAACATGTCGAAGCCCTCGCGCTGGTACTCGACCAGCGGGTCGCGCTGCGCCATGGCCCGCAGGCCGATGCCCTCCTGGAGGTAGTCCATCTCGTAGAGGTGCTCGCGCCAGCGGCGGTCCAGCACCGACAGGACGACCCGGCGCTCCAGCTCGCGCATGATCTCCTCACCGAGCTGGTCCTCGCGGGCACCGTACTGGGCCTGGATGTCCTCCTGGATGACCTTGGTCAGGAACTCGGAGGTCAGTCCGCCGCTGCCACCGGCCTCCTCCTCCAGCTCCTCCAGGTCCAGGGTGATCGGGTAGAGCTGCTTGAGCGCGGACCAGAGCTTGTCCAGGTCCCAGTCGTCCTCGAAGCCCTCGCCGGTGGCCGCCTTGACGTAGGCCTCGACGGTGTCGTCCATGAAGTGGCCGACCTGCTCCTGCAGGTCCTCGCCCTCCAGCACGCGGCGACGCTCGCCGTAGATGACCTCGCGCTGGCGGTTGAGCACCTCGTCGTACTTGAGGACGTTCTTGCGGATCTCGAAGTTCTGCTGCTCGACCTGGGTCTGCGCGGAGGCGATCGCGCGGGTGACCATCTTGGACTCGATCGGCACGTCCTCGGGCACGTTGGCCATCGAGAGCACGCGCTCGACCATGCCGGCCTTGAACAGGCGCATCAGGTCGTCGCCCAGGGACAGGTAGAAGCGGGACTCGCCCGGGTCGCCCTGACGGCCGGAGCGGCCGCGCAGCTGGTTGTCGATCCGGCGGGACTCGTGCCGCTCGGTGCCGAGGACGTAGAGGCCACCGGCCTCCTTGACCTCCTCCTGCTCGGCCTTGACCGAGGCCTTGGCCTTCTCCAGCGCGGCCGGGAACGCGGCCTCGTACTCCTCCGGGTTGTCCCCCGCGGAGAGCCCGCGCTGGGCCAGCTCGGCCGCCGCGAGGTGGTCCGGGTTGCCGCCGAGCATGATGTCGGTGCCTCGGCCGGCCATGTTGGTGGCGACGGTGACGGCGCCCTTGCGGCCGGCCTGCGCGACGATCTGCGCCTCGCGCTCGTGGTGCTTGGCGTTCAGCACCTCGTGCGGGATGCCGCGCTTGCGCAGCTCCTGCGACAGGTACTCGGACTTCTCGACCGACACGGTGCCGACCAGCACCGGCTGGCCCTTCTCGTGCTTCTCGGCGATGTCCTCGACCACGGCGGCGAACTTGGCCGGCTCCGACTTGTAGATCAGGTCGGGCTGGTCGATGCGCAGCGGCGTCTTGTTGGTCGGGATCGGCACCACGCCGAGCTTGTAGATCTGGTGGAACTCGGCCGCCTCGGTGGTGCCGGTACCGGTCATGCCGGACAGCTTGTCGTACAGGCGGAAGAAGTTCTGCAGGGTGATGGTGGCCAGGGTCTGGTTCTCGTTCTGGACCTCCACCCCTTCCTTGGCCTCGATCGCCTGGTGCATGCCCTCGTTGTAGCGGCGGCCGGCCAGGATACGACCGGTGTGCTCGTCGACGATCATGACTTCGCCGTTCATGACGACGTAGTCCTTGTCCTTCCTGTACAGCTCCTTCGCCTTGATGGCGTTGTTCAGGAAGCCGACGAGCGGGGTGTTCACCGACTCGTAGAGGTTGTCGATGCCGAGGTAGTCCTCGACCCGGGTGACGCCCTCCTCCAGGATGCCGACGGTGCGCTTCTTCTCGTCGACCTCGTAGTCGCGGTCGATCTTCAGGCGCAGCACCAGCTTGGCGAAGTCGGCGTACCACTTGGTCGCCTGGTCGGCCGGGCCGGAGATGATCAGCGGGGTACGGGCCTCGTCGATGAGGATCGAGTCGACCTCGTCGACGACGGCGAAGTTGTGGCCGCGCTGGACGAGTTCGTCCTTCGACCATGCCATGTTGTCACGAAGGTAGTCGAAACCGAACTCGTTGTTCGTGCCGTACGTGATGTCCATCGCGTACTGGCGCTTGCGCTCGACGGGCGTCATGTTGGCCAGGATCACGCCGACTTCGAGGCCGAGGAAGCGGTGCACCCGGCCCATCCACTCCGAGTCGCGCTCGGCGAGGTAGTCGTTGACGGTGATCAGGTGAACGCCCTTGCCGGTCAGCGCGTTCAGGTACGCGGGCAGGGTGCCGACGAGTGTCTTGCCCTCACCGGTGCGCATCTCCGCGACGTAGCCGAAGTGCAGGGCCGCGCCGCCCATGAGCTGGACGTCGTAGTGCCGCTGGCCGAGCACGCGCTTGGCGGCCTCACGGACGGTGGCGAACGCCTCGGGGAGGATGTCGTCCAGCGACTCGCCGTCGACGAGCCGCTGCTTGTACTCGTCGGTCAGCGCGCGCAGCTCGGCGTCGGTGAGGTTGACGAAGTCCTCTTCGATGGAGTTGACCTGGGCAGCAATCCGCTGCAGCTTGCGAAGGATCTTGCCCTCGCCGGCGCGCAGGATCTTGTCGAAGACGGACACTTGAGCGGGCTCCTTGCCTGTATTGGCACTGGACGACTGCACGGCGGGTCCACCCCACCGCACGGGCCATCGTATGCGAGGAGTCCAATGCGCCGGGAGGTGCGTCAGCACCGTATTCCCGTGTCACCCGCCCGAGCACATGGACCGATAGCACCGTCCACCATGACAAATCGGTCGGCGGGCCCGGGAGTTGGCCGCGATATCGGATGCCCGCATTCCTCATTCGGCGAAATAATCCACCCATGGAAGAACCACGGAGCGAACTCGTCACCCTCGCCACCGACCGCCTGGTCCTGCGGGCCCCCCGGGAATCGGACATCGACGCGATCTTCGCGGCCTGCCAGGACGACGAGATCCAGCGCTGGACGGTCGTGCCGGTCCCCTACCGGCGCGCGGACGCGGAGTTCTTCGTACGCACCCTGGCCCCCGAGGGGCTGGGCAAGGGCAGCGAGTTCACCTGGTGCGTGGTCGAACGCGACACCGGGCGGCTGGTCGGCGCCCAGGCGGTCACCCGCTTCGCCGCTGACCCGGACTCCGCCTCGGTCGGTTGGTGGACGGTGAAGGAGCAGCGCAGCCGCGGCTACACCGTCGAGGCGGCCCGGGCGGTCGCCCGTTGGGCGCTCACCGAGCTCGGCCTGCGCCGCCTCCAGTGGCTCGCCTACATCGGCAACGAGGGCTCGCGCGCGGTCGCCGAGCGGGTCGGCTACCGCTACGAGGGCACCCTGCGCTCCTACGCCAACCAGCGCGGCGTCTTCCACGACTCCTGGGTCGCCTCGCTGCTCCCGTCCGACCTGGACTGAGGTCCGACCCGGACTGAGCGCTGAATCGAGCGGACACCGGCCCGGGCCCGCCGTCGGTACCCCGGGCTACGCTCGCCGGCATGACCGCCGCAGCCGCCGACCGCACCCCCGTCACCGTCCTGGGCGCCGACGACGCCCGCCGGATCGCTCTGCGCGCCCAGGGCCTGCTGGGCGCACCGGACCGCCGGGGCGGGGTGCGCGGGGTGCTGCGGCACCTGGGCGCCGTCCAGTTGGACACCATCTCGGTGCTGGCCCGATCGCACGAGCTGGTGCCGTACGCCCGGCTCGGCGCGGTCGGCCGTCCGGCGGTCGAAGCGGCGTACTGGGGCGCCGGCACGAGCTTCGAGTACTGGTCGCACGCGGCCTGCATCCTGCCGGTCGAGGAGTGGCCGCTGTTCGCCTTCCGGCGCCGCCGCTACCGCGACCGCGGCCACCTCTGGGGCCACCAGGTCGCGCCCGAGACGTACCGGGCAGTGCTCGACAAGCTGCGCGCCGAGGGGCCGTTGACCTCCACCGCGCTCGGCGGGGCGAAGAGGACCGCCGAGTGGTGGGACTGGTCCGACACCAAGATCGCGGTCGAACGGGCCCTGGCCTTCGGGGACGTGGTCTGCACCGAGCGCCGGAGCTGGAAGCGGGTGTACGCGCTGGCCGAACAGGCCATCCCCGATGCCCTGTTCGGCCAGGACCGGTCCGACCGGGAGTGCGTGCGCACCCTGGTCGCCCAGGCCGGCGCCGCGCTCGGCGTGGCCACCCGAGCCGACCTGCTGGACTACCACCGGCTGCGCGCCGAGGAGTTGGACCCGGTGCTCGCGGACAGCGGGCTGATCCCGGTCGAGGTGGCCGGCTGGGGCCCGGGCGGCGGCCGGGCCGCCGCCTGGGCCGACCCGGCCGCGCTGGCCGCCGCCCCGCGGGGGCGCCACCGCACCACCCTGCTCTCGCCGTTCGACTCGCTGGTCTGGGACCGCGCCCGCACCGAACGGATCTTCGGCATGACGCACCGCCTGGAGGCCTACACGCCCAAGCACAAGCGGGTGCACGGCTACTTCGCGATGCCGCTGCTGACCGGCGGTCGGCTGGTCGGCCGGGTCGACCCGGCCCGGGAGGGGCGCACCCTGGTCGCCCGACAGGTCTCGCTGACCGGCGACCGAGGATCCGGCGCGCGGCACGTCGAGGCGCTGGCCACCGCCCTGCGCGAGGCTGCCGCCTGGGTCGGCTGCGACACCGTACGGGTCGGGGCGCTGCACGACGAACGACTGCGCCCGGCCCTGGAGAAGCTGCTCGCCGACTGAACGGGCCGAGCGAACCGGCTCACCCTATTTCGAGGATCTTCTCCCGCATCGCGTACACCACCGCCTCCATCCTGGAGTGCAGTTGGAGTTTCTCCAGGATGTTGCGCACGTGGTTCTTCACGGTGTTCTCGCTGATGAACAGCTCCTTGGCGATCTCCCGGTTGTTCATTCCGGTCGCCACCAGCTTGAGCACCTCCAACTCCCGGTCGGTGAGCCGGGGCGCGGGCACCAGGTCCCGGTCGTCGGAGCGGCGCTGGATCATCGACTTGAACTCGGTGAGCAGCTTGGAGGCCATCGACGGGCTGATCTGCGACTGCCCGTCGGCGACCGCGCGGATCGCGGTGGCGACCTCGTCGGTGGAGATCTCCTTCAACAGGTAGCCGGTGGCCCCCGCCTTGATCGCCTCGTAGAGGTCGGCCTCCTCGTCGCTTATCGTCAGCATGATGATCTTGGTGCTGGGCGCCACGTCCTTGATCGCCGTGCAGGCCTCGATCCCGCTGCGGCGCGGCATCCGGACGTCCATGAGGATGATGTCGGGCAGCAGGTCAGCGGCCTTCAGCACCGCCTCGGCGCCGTCCCCGGCCTCGCCGACGACCTTGATGTCCGGCTCCTCGGCGAGCACGATCTCCAGCCCCCGACGGAACAACGCGTGGTCGTCCACCACCAGCACGCGGATCGGCTCACCCCGGCGTGGCGCGTACGCGGGCCCCTCCTCCGGGCCCGGCGACAGTCCGGCGACCGGCCCCCCAGCGGGCCCCAGCCCGAAGTGATCCCCCATCCGCTCCTCCCCCTTCGCGGGTCGTCGTCAGCCAATCATTCCACGCCCCGACACCGCCACGGTGACCCTCCGGCGCCGATTCCGCCGCATCGGGTGACCCCCTCGACCCCAGTGCGTCCGAGCACCGTTCGAACCCGTCCCGTCGCGACGCCCGTCCCGCCCCGGAACCCGTCCCGCCGCCGAACGCCGGTGACCCCGGCGGCCACTGCCACCGGGGTCACGACTCCATCACTGCCGGGACGGTCAGTCCTCGTCGTCGGACCGACCGATCGCACCGCCCGCACCGCTGGCCACGCCGGCCGCCATGTCGGGCTGCACGTGGATGACGCCGTAGTGGTAGCCGTGTCGGCGGTACACGACGCTCGGCAGGCCGCTGTCCTTCTCCACGAAGAGGTAGAAGTCGTGGCCGACCAGCTCCATCTCGTAGAGCGCCTGATCCAGCGCCATGGGGGCGGCCGAGTGCGTCTTCTCCCGGACCACCAGCGGGCCTTCGCCCTCCACTTCCAGGGATCCCATCATGGTCTTGCGGACGGCTCCGTTGGTCTCGCCCTCCGTCGCCGTCGTCGACGGCAGCGCGGCCAAGGCCGCAGTCGCCTCGGCGACGCTGATGGGGGTGCGGCCGTTCGCGCCGCCCTTGTGCACCCGACGCCGGTCCGCGGACTTGCGCAGCTGCGCGTCGAGCTTCGCCGAGGCCAGGTCGAGCGCCGCGTACGGGTCGGCGGCGGCGGCTTCGGCCCGGATCACCGGGCCCCGGGTACGGAGAGTGATCTCCACGCGGTCCGACCGGTCGGCCTGCCGCGGGTTGTGCTCCTTGGACACCTCGACGTCGAGGCTGATCACCTTGCCGTCGAACTTCTGGACCTTCTCCAGCTTCTCGGCCACGTGCTCGCGGAACCTCTTGGGCACCTCGGTCTTGCGGCCCTTGACGACGATGTCCACGCAGAACTCCGATCCCTCGTGCTGACGCCGATCCGGGTGCTACCGGACCGGACTGAGCTCCAGCTGGACCAGCCCATCCACTGCCGGCCCCCGCCCCCGCCAGCGGCGGGAACGACTGGCCCTCATCTCACTTCCTCCCCATCAGGGACGGTTGAAACCCCCTGGAGCCTTATCGAACACCTCACACGGGATTTTCGCCTCCCCAGGCGAGAACCCGGGTATGACCCGATACTGCGGGCGGGCGGTCAAACTGCTTCACCCTGTCTACCCTCCTGCGAGTGAAGTAGGGGTAAATACCTGGACAACGCCCCCCATACGGCGCATCCTTTGCTGACTCTCCGTGCCTGCCGCCGCCAGGAGCAGCCGTTTTGCCGTCCCCCTCGCCCACCCGTCCGCCGTCCGTCCGGACACCCTTCGCCCACGCACTGGCCGGGCTGCTGGACGTCCTGCTCCCCGCCGACTGCGCGGGCTGCGGCAGCGAGCGCACCCAGCTCTGTCCGGCCTGTCGGCACGCGCTGGCCACCGCCCGCCCCGGCCCCACCCTGCTGCCCTGGGCGCACGCCGCCGCTCCGTACAACGACCCGGTCCGGCAGCTGCTGCTCGCGCACAAGGAGCGCGGCGCGCTGCGGCTGGCCGGGCCGCTCGGGGAGGCGCTCGGACGGGCGGTGCGCTCCGTGCTGGGGGCCCGGGCCGAGTCCCCGCCGCTGCTGCTGGTCCCGATGCCCTCGGCCCGCGCGGCGGTCCGCGCCCGCGGCCACGACCCGACGCTGCGGCTGGCCGGGGCCGCCGCCCGCTCGCTGCGCCGGGCGGGTCTGGACGCCCGGGCCGCGCCATTGCTGCGGCACGCCCGTCCGGTCGCCGACCAGACCGGGCTGAACGCGGCCGAGCGGCGGCGCAATCTGCACGGGGCACTCACCGTACTGCCGCGCGCCCGACGCGAGCTGGCCGGCCGTCAGCCGGTGCTGGTGGACGACCTGGTGACCACCGGGGCGAGCCTGGCCGAGGCCGCCCGGGCACTGGCCGACGCCGGCCTGCCGGCCCGGGCGGCCGCCACGGTGGCGGCCACCGCGGTGCAGCCGGCCGACTGATCCGTCGGGGCGTCAGCCCGCGTAGAAGAAGGAGCGGGCCTTGTCCAGCAGCTGGGCCTCCCGCCACTGGTTGTTGACCAGCCGGTAGACCTTGCCCTCGGCCACCGCGAGCACCGGCGGCGCCGGCGTCAGGCTGTCGCCCCGGGACTCCGAGGCCGAGACGCTCAGCATGCCGAGGCCGCCCTGCAGCTGACCGTCCGTGCTCTGCGAGCCGTCGGTGCTGATGTAGTACAGCTGCTTGGGGCGGTCCGCCTCGTTCCCGAGCACCAGCAGCTGGTCGCTCTCCGCCCAGGAGACCGAGGCCACGTCGGTGAGCGAGGGCGCCGCCCGGCGCAGCGGCCCGGTGATCCTCGCGGTCGGCGCCTCCGGGGTGCCGCCGTGCACCACCAGGCCGAGCATCAGCGAACTGGTCGCCACACCCGGGGACCTGACCACCAGGGCGACCCGGGTGCCGTCCGAGGAGATCCTCAGCGCCTGCACGGTCTGCCCGGTCAGCCCGTCGACCGGCACGGTGTACGACTTGTTGCCGCGCACCATGACCACCCGCGGGCCCTGCGGGTTGCGGTCCACCACCCAGAGGTCGCCGCGGCCGTCCCAGCTGGGCGAGGCGAGGCCGTCGTCCTTGCTGCCGGCCTTCACCGGCGAGCTGAGCACCGGCTCGGGCATCGCCACGGTGCTGTCCGACAGCGCCACCGAGTAGAGCTGGTGGCCGTCCGCGCTGATCGCGGCGGCCCGGGCGCCGTCCCGGCTGACCGCGAGGGCGCTCGGCTGGGCCGCCGGGTTCGGTTGCGGCTTGCCGAGCACGCCGTGCACCGGGTCACCGGTGCGGCCGTCGTCGGTCGCCATCAGGACGCCGTTGTCGGAGCGCTGGTAGTACTGCTGGACGGACGACGCTCCGGCCACCGCTCCGGTCAGGGCACCCGGGCCGGTGGCGGGCGAGTCGGCGCGGCTGGCCGTGCAGGAGCCGCGCTGGCCCTTCAGCTCCAGCCGCTCGACCTGGCCCTTGCCCTGGTCGGCGAGGGTGTAGAAGAGCTGGGTCGCCATCCGGCGGCAGGCCATCGGCTCGCCGAGGTCCGCGCCGCCGAGCTGCACGTGGGCGACCCGGCTGTCGTCGATGGAGACCTTGTCCACCGAGGCGCCGGTCGGGAAGGCCGTCCGGACCACCGGCGAGAGCCAGTTCGAGGGCCCGCCGACCAGGGCCTTGGCGGCCGCCGTCAGCGGGTCTATCCGGCGCCGCAGGTAGATCGGGTCGGCGACCAGCACCTCCTGGCCGCCGTTGCCGGCCGACGGGTCCGGGGCGGTGTAGAAGAAGCGCTCGACCTGCCGGAAGCTGTTCCGGAAGTTGGTCTCGTTCATGATCACGCCCGGCGGCAGCTTGTCGATCCGCCACTCGCCGTCCTTCTCCCGGATGAAGGTGAAGTCGGACGAGGCGTTGTTGTTCTGCCCGGCGACCAGCAGGTACGAGTGCTTCTCGTCGACGGTGGCGACCATCTGCCCGGTGACCGTCTCGGAGGCCGTGGTGTCGGTGTCGGAGACGGACTGGCCGGGTTCCTTGATGGTCGTGCTGGCGAGCACCTGGATGCCCGCCTCCGGGTTCCAGCTCGCGGCGGCGCTCTCGGTGAGGTACTTGCGCGCGGTGTCGTACCCCTCGTCGGCGGTCACCGCGTCCAGGAACCCGGTCAGCAGCTCGCGCGGCTTGGCGCCCTTGCCGGGCGCCACCGGGTAGACCCTGGCCTGCAGGTTCTTGTCGGCCGAGCCCTGGGACAGCTCCACCCTGGTGATGCCGCCGGAGTCCGGCATGGCCGCGCAGCCGCTCGCCACCAGGGCGCCGAGCACCGCGCCGGCCACCGCCGTGAGCCGCGGCTCAGTCCTGCTGCTCGTCCTTCGCACGCTGCGACCCCTCCAGGTCCGTCCCGCCCGTCATGTCCGGCTCCGCCGTCCGCTGTGCCACCGACGGCCGTCCTGGCGACGGGTCCACCATGACCTGGGCGCCGGTGACGCCGTAACCGGCCCCTGCGGTCCATACGTCCGAAGGGTCCGAACGCGGCCCCTCCGGCAGTCGCTGTCGGCCCAGCCCGGGGCCGATGTTCAGCACCCCGCCAAGCCCGCTGCCCAGCCCGCTGCCGGGCCCCTCCGGCGCCTCGGCCTGCTCCTCGGCGGCCGTCAGCGCCGTCGCACCGGCCGGGGCGATCGCCCGCCGGTACGGCGTGCCGTACGCGCCCAGGCCCCGGTTGTTACGGGAGTCCTCCGGCTCAAGCCGGAACGGCGCCCGGCTGATCTCGCCGCCGCGGGTGCGCGGCAGGGTGAGTCGGAAGTGCGAGCCGCCGCCGGGCTCGCCCCAGGCCTGGAGCCAGCCGCCGTGCAGATGGGCGTCCTCGACCGCGATGGACAGGCCGAGGCCGGTGCCGCCGGTGGTGCGCACGCGGGACGGGTCCGCCCGCCAGAAGCGGTGGAACACCCGGGACGCCTCGCCCGGTTTGAGGCCGATGCCGTAGTCGCGCACGCCGACCGCGACCGCGCCGTCGGCCGAGCCCAGCCGGACCACCACGTCGCGGCCCTCGCCGTGCTCCAGCGCGTTGACCACCAGGTTGCGCAGGATGCGCTCGATCCGGCGGGAGTCCACCTCGGCCAGTACCGGCTCGCCGTCGCCGCGGATCACCACGGTGCTGCCCTTGGCCTGGGCCAGCGGGTCGGCGGCCTCCACCACCCGGGCGACGATCTCGCGCAGGTCGACCGGCTCGGCGTCCAGGATCGCGGCGCCGGCGTCGAAGCGGCTGATCTCCAGCAGGTCGGCCAGCAGCGACTCGAAGCGGTCCAGCTGGCCCTGCAGCAGCTCCGCGGAGCGGGCCGCCATCGGGTCCAGGTCCTCGCGGCTGTCGTAGATCAGGTCGGCGGCCATCCGGACCGTGGTCAGCGGGGTGCGCAGCTCGTGCGAGACGTCCGAGACGAAGCGCCGCTGAACCCGGGACAGCTCCTCGAGCTGGCGGATCTGCGCCTGGAGGGCGTTGGCCATCCGGTTGAAGGACTCGCCGAGGCGGGCGATGTCGTCCGTCCCGGTCACCTTCATCCGCTCCTCCAGGTGCCCATCGGCGAGCCGCTCGGAGATCCCGGCGGCCATCCGCACCGGGGTGACCACCTGGCGCACCACGACCCAGGCGATGCCACCCATCAGGATCACCACGAACACGCCGGCGGTCGCCAGGGTGCCGGTGATCAGGTTGAGGGTGTCGGTCTCCTGGCCGAAGGAGAACACGTAGAACAGCTGGTAGCTGGTGCCGGCCGGGCCGACGAACTGCATGCCGAGGGCCAGCCCGGGCTCGGTCTTGCCGCCGCTCTCGGGCGAGCGGTGGATCCGGGTCGCCTGGTCGAACATCTGGCCGGGCTCGTCGAAGAGCTTGGCCCGCAGGGTGTCCGGGACGCTGCTGGGCTGGATGTCGCCCGAGTAGCGCGGCGCGAAGCCGGCCGTGTCCGGGACGACGGCGCCGGTTCCGGGGGCCATCGCGATCACCGAGTAGACCGTCTGCCCGCTCGCGGCCAGGTCGTTGACCTGCCGCAGCAGCCAGGTGCCGGTCTCCTCGGTGGTCGGGTCGGCGGTGTTGCGCAGCTTGAGGTCGCGGGCCTCGTCGATCTTCTTCTGCTCGACCTGGAAGCCGATCCGGGCCTGCGCGCGGGCGGCGTCGATCTTGGTGTCGAGCAGGCCGGTGCGCACCTGCGCCACCACGACCACGCCCAGCACCAGGACCACCGCGATGGACGCCAGCAGGGACACCGCGACCACGCGCAGCTGGATCGAGCGGCGGTACAGCGCGGACACCCGGTGCACGGGACGACGGAACTGACGCTTCATCAGGCCGAAAACTCCGGAAGGGCCGCGACGGCGGCGGGTGGTCGAACTCAGCACGTCACCGCGCACGGCCCCCGCCCCGCCGGTCGCGGAACCCGGCGGGGTGTCGTCAGCCCGGTCCGTCACGTCAGCTGGGTCCGGCCTTGTAGCCGACGCCGCGGACGGTCACCACGATCTCGGGGCGCTCCGGGTCCTTCTCGATCTTCGAGCGAAGTCGCTGGACGTGGACGTTGACCAGGCGGGTGTCCGCCGCGTGGCGGTAGCCCCAGACCTGCTCCAGCAGCACCTCGCGGGTGAACACCTGCCAGGGCTTGCGGGCCAGCGCGACCAGCAGGTCGAACTCCAGCGGGGTCAGCGGGATGCTGCGGCCGTCCCGCTTCACCGAGTGGCCGGCCACGTCGATCACCAGGTCGCCGATGGTCAGCTGCTCGGGCGTCGGCTCCTCGGCGCGGCGCAGCCGGGCACGCACCCGGGCCACCAGCTCCTTGGGCTTGAACGGCTTGGTGACGTAGTCGTCGGCACCGGACTCCAGGCCCACCACCACGTCGACCGTGTCGGTCTTCGCGGTCAGCATGACGATCGGCACACCGGACTCCGCCCGGATCTGCCGGCACACGTCGATGCCGTCCCGGCCGGGCAGCATCAGATCGAGCAGGACCAGGTCAGGCTTGGTCTCCCGGAACGCGGCTAGCGCCTTGTCCCCGTCGGCGACGAAAAACGGCTCAAAACCCTCACCACGCAGCACAATGCCGAGCATCTCGGCCAGTGCGGAGTCGTCATCAACGACGAGGACGCGTCCCTTCATGGGTCCATCTTCTCATTACCGGATTGTGACCTGCCGCACAGCAGTACCAATGCTCCACAACGGCCAACTCCCCCGCCGGGGCATTCCGGCCATACCGGGCGAATAGTCCTCGCCGGAGCGTCTCCGAACGGTCCGGGACCGGCCCTCCGACCTCCCGAAGAGCCCGGTTGCCGATCAGCAACCGGATACCCCTGGGGCCTGTTCGGGCCCCATGGCACGATGGGCACCGCGCGCGGGCGAAAGATCCGCCCGGAGCCGCGCCCGTGACGCCCCTCCGAGGAGCAGTGATGACCGACACTCCGGGCTGGGCCTCGCCCAGCTCGTCCGAGCCACCCCGCGACGGCGCCCGGCCCCCGGCTGACGCGCCCGCCGCCGTGCCCGGACCGTCGGCACCACCGCAGGCCACCCCCGGCTGGAACACCCGGCCCGCGCAACCGACCTGGGGCGGACAGCCGCCCGGCGGCCGGAACCCGTACGGCTGGAGCACCGTGAGCAGCCCGCGGCCCGGGGTCATCCCGCTGCGCCCGCTCGCCGTCGGCGAACTGCTCGACGGAGCCGTCACCACCATCCGCCGGCACTGGCGCACCGCCCTCACGCTCTCGCTCGGCATCGCCGTGGTCGACCAGGCCGGAGCGATCGCCTCCGAGCTGCTGGTCAGCGGCAGGACCGGCATCTCCACCCAGCTGCTCACCCTGCTGGCCCGGATGCCGCTGATGCTGCTGCTCGACGCCCTCGCCACCGCGCTGCTCACCGTGGTGGTCAGCCGCGCCGTCCTCGGCCGGTCGGTGACCGCCGGCGACGCCTGGCGCGACGCCCGCCCCCGACTGCTGCAGTTGCTCGGCCTCACCGTGCTCACCACCCTGATGAGCTCCGGCGTGCTGCTGCTCGGCTTCACCCCGCTGCTCGGCTACCAGGCCAGCGGCTCCGCCACGCCCGCGACCGAGGCCCTGCTGGCGCTGGTCGGCCTGCTGACCGTCCCGGTCGCCGTCTGGCTGCTGATCCGCTACAGCCTGGCCGCCCCCGCGCTGATGCTGGAGAAGCAGGGCGTGATGACCGCGCTCTCGCGCTCACGGCGGCTGGTCCGCGGCTCCTGGTGGCGGATCTTCGGCATCGTCGTGCTGAGCAAGGTGCTGTCCGTGGTCATCGGGATGGTCCTGCTCATCCCGGCCCGGTTCATCGGCCTGGTGCTGGGCTTCGGCAGCATCGACCGCCTCAACAGCGGCAACCAGTCCGTCGGCATGCTGGTCATGACCGCGGTCGCCGGGATCATCGCCTCCGCGCTCACCACCCCGTTCATGGCCGCGGTCGGCGTGCTGGTCTACATCGACCAGCGAATCCGCCGCGAGGCCCTGGACATCGAACTCGCCCGCGCCGCCGGCCTGCCCGAGCAGGCCGGCACCGGTTCGGGCGGCCAGGCCGACCAGACCCCCGCGAGGCGCTGAGCCGGATGCCTATCTGGGGGGACAGGCTCCTCGCCGCGAGCGGCGCCCCGGTCACCGTGCCGCGTGACCCGGCCCGCGACGCCGCGCGCGACGAGCTGCTCAAGGCCGACTACCACAAGAACGACCCGACCGCCCTGGAACGGATCACCGACTGGTTCTGGGACCACATCGACCACGCGCTCGGCAGCCTCTCCGGCGGGGGCACCGACGGCGCCACCGGGCTGGTGCTCTTCCTGATCGTCGCCGTACTGATCGCCGCCGCCCTCTGGTGGCGCCTCGGCGCACCCAAGCGCGCCGCCCGTACCGTCCCGGGCGTGTACGGCACCCAGGGCCCGCGCAGCGCCGCGCAGTACCGGTCGGACGCCGCCGGGCACGCCGCAGCCGGGCAGTGGGCCGAGGCCGTCCGCGACCAGATGCGGGCGCTGGTCCGGGCCCTGGAGGAGCGCACCCTGCTCGACACCCGCCCCGGCCGCACCGCCGACGAGGCCGCCGTCGAGGCCGGCCGGGCCCTGCCCGAGCACGCCGCCGCGCTGACCGCGGCCGCCCGCGCCTTCGACGACATCGCCTACGGCGACCGGACCGCCGACCAGGACGCGTACCAGCTACTGCTGGACCTCGACCGGACCCTGGAGCGCACGCGCCCGGCCCTCGCCCACGCCACGGTCCCCGCAGCTGTCCCGACCACGGCCTCGACCACGGGAGGAGCGGCATGACCGGCACCGTCCCCGCTCCCCCCGCCGCCGAGCGGCCCGACGCCCACGCCGCCGCGCCGACCAGCCTCGCCCCCACCGGGCACGGCCTGCTGCGCCGCGCCCGCTGGTACCTGGCGTTCCTCGCCGCCCTGCTGATCAGCGCCGTCTGCATCGCCACCCTCAACCGGGGCCACCAGTACCCGCCCGGCGACCCGCGCTCGTACGACGCCGACGGCGCCCACGCCGTGGTCGCGCTGCTGGAACACCAGGGCCTCAGGACCGAGCTCACCACCGACCCCGCGGCCGCACCGGGCGGCGCCGACACCCTGGTGCTGCCCGAACCCGACCTGCTCGACAAGGCCCAGCTGCGCGCGATCGCCGCCGCCCGGCACAAGCGGCTGGTCCTGATCGCCCCCGGCCCGACCGCCCTCACCGCGCTCGCCCCCGGCATCCGCCCCTCCGACGAGGCCGGCGGCGCCCCGTACGCCCCCATCCGCAGCACCGCCATGGGCTGCTCGCTCACCGAGGCGGTCCGGGCCGGCAGCGCCACCATCGGCGGCATGCTCTACACCAGCGGCAGCCGCGGCGAGGGCTGCTACTCGCGCGGCCACGGCTACCCGCTGGTCAGCACCCCGACCGGGGACGGCGACGTCATCGTGCTGGGCAGCGGCACCGTCCTCACCAACGGTGAACTCGCCAAGGACGGCAACGCCTCGCTCGCGCTCGGCCTGCTCGGCTCGCAGCCCCGCCTCACCTGGCACCTGCCCGACTACTCCGCGCCGCCGGCCGAGGGCCTCCACCCCAAGACCTTCAACGACTACATCCCGAAGGGCTGGCACTGGGCCTTCTACCAGCTCGCCGTCGCCGCCGTCCTGGCCGCGCTCTGGCGCGCCCGCCGGCTCGGCCCGGTGGTCAGCGAGAACCTGCCCGTGGTGGTCCGCGCGGCCGAGACCACCGAGGGCCGCGCCCGCCTCTACCGGCGCGCCAAGGCCCGCGGCCGCGCCGCCGAGGCCCTGCGCCGGGCCGCCGCCCACCGCCTCGCCCCCACCCTGGGCGTCCCGCTCCAGGCCGGCGCGCCCGACCCCGAAGCCCTCTGCGCGGCCGTGGCCGGCCGCCTTCCCGAACGACCCGCCGGGGACGTCCGGGCCCTGCTCTACGGCCCGCCCCCGACCGACGACGCCGCACTGCTGCGGCTCGCCGACGACCTCGACGCCCTCGAAAGGCAGGTACGGAACCCGTGACCGAACAGGCGACCGCCCAGCTCCGCATCACCCCCGGCACGGCACCCGTCACCCCCGGCGCACCCACCACCCCCGCCACGCCCGCAACCGATCCGCGCGCTGCCCTGACCGCCCTGCGCGCCGAGATCGGCAAGGCCGTGGTCGGCCAGGACGCCGCCGTCACCGGCCTCGTGGTGGCGCTGCTCTGCGGCGGCCACGTGCTACTGGAGGGCGTCCCCGGCGTCGCCAAAACCCTGCTGATCCGCACCCTGTCCACCGCGCTCAGCCTGGAGACCAAGCGGATCCAGTTCACCCCCGACCTGATGCCCGGCGACGTCACCGGCTCGCTGGTCTACGACGCCCGCACCGCCGAGTTCTCCTTCCAGCCCGGCCCGGTCTTCACCAACCTGCTGCTCGCCGACGAGATCAACCGCACCCCGCCGAAGACCCAGGCCGCCCTGCTGGAGGCCATGGAGGAGCGGCAGGTCACCGTGAACGGCGAACCGCGCGCGCTGCCCGTCCCGTTCCTGGTCGCCGCGACCCAGAACCCGGTCGAGTACGAGGGCACCTACCCGCTGCCCGAGGCCCAGCTGGACCGCTTCCTGCTCAAGCTGATCCTGCCGTTGCCCGACCGCGACCAGGAGTTCCAGGTCCTCTCCCGGCACGCCGCCGGCTTCGACCCCCGCGACCTCGCCGCCGCCGGCGTCCGCCCGGTCGCCGGGCCCGAGCACCTCGCCGCGGCCCGCGCGCAGATCGCCAAGCTGACCGTCTCCCCCGAGGTCCTCGCCTACATCGTCGACCTCTGCCGGGCCACCCGGCAGTCCCCGTCGCTGTCCATCGGCGTCTCGCCGCGCGGCGCCACCGCCCTGCTCGCCGCCTCGCGCGCCTGGGCCTGGCTGGCCGGACGCGACTACGTCACCCCGGACGACGTCAAGGCACTCGCCCTGCCCACCCTGCGGCACCGCGTCGCGCTGCGCGCCGAGGCCGAGATGGAGGGCGTCACCGCCGACTCCGTCATCCAGGCCGTCCTGGCGCAGACGCCCGCCCCCCGCTGACCACCGCCCGCTGATCCACCGCCCGTAGGCGTCCGAGCCCCCGGCCCACGGGGTCCCGAACCCACGGGTTCCCGATTGTCACGGGTTTCCGAAGGAGCGCACCCGCATGGCCCTCACCGGGCGAACCGCCCTGCTCGCCGCGCTCGGCGCGCTCGTCGTGGGCCTGCTGCTGCCCTCCTGGGCGGGGATCGGCGTCGTCACCGGCGCGGTCCTGCTCGCCGTCCTGGTCGACCTGGCGCTCGCCGCCCCCGTCCGCAGCCTGCGTGTCGACCGGGGCGGCGACACCACCGTCCGCCTCGGCGACTCCGCCTCGATCGAACTGACCGTCACCAACCCCTCCGGGCGCCCGCTCCGGGCCCTGGTCCGCGACGCCTGGGCCCCCTCCGCCTGGCGACCCGGCACCGCCGAGACCGCCTCCCGGCACCCCCTCACCGTCCCCGCCGGCGAACGCCGCCGGGCGATCTCCGTACTCACCCCGAGCCGCCGCGGCGACCACCACGCCCACCGGGTGACGGTCCGCTCGCTCGGCCCCCTCGGCCTGGCCGGCCGTCAGGGCTCGCACAACGTCCCCTGGACGATCCGCGCGCTCCCCCCGTTCACCAGCCGCAAGCACCTGCCCTCCCGGCTCGCCCGACTGCGCGAACTCGACGGCCGCACCTCGGTACTGACCCGCGGCCAGGGCACCGAGTTCGACTCGCTGCGGGAGTACCTGCCCGGCGACGACATCCGCTCCATCGACTGGCGCGCCAGCGCCCGCCGCAACACTGTCGCCGTCCGCACCTGGCGCCCCGAACGCGACCGGCACATCCTGGTCGTCCTCGACACCGGCCGTACCTCGGCCGGCCGGGTCGGCGACGCCCCCCGCCTGGACGCCGCTCTCGACGCCGCCCTGCTGCTCACCGCCCTCGCCACCCGCGCCGGCGACCGGGTCGACCTGCTCGCCCACGACGCCCGCAAGCGCGCCACCGTGGCCGGCAGCTCGGCCAACGAGATCCTGCCCGCCTTCACCAACGCGATGGCCGTCCTGGAACCCGCGCTGCACGAGACCGACATGCGCTCGCTGGTGGCCACCGCGCTCAAGATGGCGCCGCACCGCTCACTGATCGTCCTGCTCACCGGCCTCGACGCGGCTCCGGTCGAGGACGGCCTGCGCCCGCTGCTGCCGCTGCTCACCAAGCGCCACGAGGTCGTCCTCGCCTCGGTCGCCGACCCGCACCTGGACGTCCTGGCCGCCGGCCGCGGCACCCTTCAGGCCGTCTACGGCGCGGCCGCCGCCGAGCAGACCCGCGCCGACCGCCGCGCCACCGCCGAGCACCTCACGCGCCACGGCGTCACCGTCCTCGACGCCCCGCCGAGCCAGATCGCCCCGGCACTGGCGGACACCTACCTGGCGCTGAAGGCCGCTGGCCGACTGTGAGTTGACCCGATGGGTCAGGTCTTGTGGCGGGCATTGAGCAGGGCGTTGAGCCGGGCCGCCTGGCGCGTCAGGTAGTCGCGCTCGGCGAGGTTGGACGCCTTGGGGGCCGCCTCGGCGTACAGCCGGGCCGCCGTCGCCAGGTCGCCGTCGCGCTCACGGAGGTAAGCCGCCACCGCCGTGTAGCGGGGCAACGAGTCGTCCAACCCCGCGAGCGCCGCCAGTCCGGCCCGCGGCCCGTCGGCCGCGCCGACGGCGACCGCGCGATTCAGCCGGACGACCGGGCTGTCGGTCAGCCTCACCAGCTCGTCGTACCACTCGACGATCTGCACCCAGTCGGTCTCCTCAGCGGTGAGCGCGTCGGCATGCAGCGCCGCGATGGCGGCCTGGGCCTGGAACTCTCCCAACCGGTCACGGGCCAGGGCCGCCTGCAGGATCACGACGCCCTCGGCGATCAACCCGGTGTCCCACCGGCTGCGGTCCTGCTCGGCGAGCGGCACCAGGCTGCCGTCCGACGCGGTCCGCCCGGCCCGCCGGGCGTGGTGCAGCAGCATCAACGCGAGCAGCCCCGCCACCTCGGGGTGGTCGATCGCCGCCGCCAGCTGCCGGGTGAGCCGGACCGCCTCGGCGGCGAGGTCGACGTCACCGGAGTAGCCCTCGTTGAAGACCAGGTAGAGGACCCGCAGCACGGTGGCGACGTCGCCCGGCTGATCGAACCGCACACCGGCGACGGTCCGCTTGGCCCGGCTGATGCGCTGCGCCATGGTCGCCTCGGGCACCAGGTAGGCCTGGGCGATCTGGCGGGTGGTAAGCCCGCCGAGCGCCCGCAGCGTGAGCGCGACCGCGGACGACGGCGTCAACGACGGGTGGGCGCAGAGGAAGTAGAGCCGGAGCGTGTCGTCCACCTCGGCCGCCGGGCCGGGCTCCGGCTCCTGGTCGACGAGGTCCTCACGCCGACGCCGCGCGGTGTCCGCCCGGGTCATGTCGAGGAACTTGCGCCAGGCGACGGTGACCAGCCAGCCCTTCGGGTCCCTCGGCGGATCGCTCTCCCAGACGCGGACCGCCTCGACCAACGCCTCCTGTACGGCGTCCTCGGCCGCCGCGAAGTCTGCTCCGCGGCGGACGAGGATGCCGAGCACGCTCGGTGTGAGGCTCCGGACCAGGGCCTCGTTCATCGGGGAGCTCACTCCGTGATGGTCGGCGGCATGGCCAGGAACGGGCGGACCTCCAGCCACTCGTGAATCGGCTTGCCGCCGGCCCCCGGGGCGGCCGACAGTTCCCCGGCCAACTCGATGGCGCGGTCGTAGCTGTCGACGTCGATCACCATCCAACCGGCGATCAGGTCCTTGGTCTCGGCGAACGGACCGTCGGTGACCGGCGGACGCCCCTCGCCGTCGTACCGGACCCACGTCCCCTCGGGCGCGAGCGCCTGGCCGTCGACGAACTCGCCGGTCTTCTCCAGCCGGACCGCGAAGTCCTGCATGTACTTCACGTGCGCCGTCACCTCCTCCGGCGTCCACTGGTCCATCGGCACGCAGTTGACCGCAGTCGGGGCGCCTCGGTAGTGCTTGAGCAGCAGGTACTTGGCCATCGTGCTTCTCCCTCGGTGCTGGTGCGACCCATTGTGGCCGCGTCCACCCCGGGGACGGAGCCAGCCACGGGTTCTCGACATCGCCGACCAGATTTTTCGGATCGGCGGCGGCGGAGTCACCAGAGCCTCGGGAATCGCCCCGGAAATGCGAAAAGGCCCACCCGGTAACCCGGGTGGGCCTTTTCTGAAGAATTGTTCGGCGGCGTCCTACTCTCCCACAGGGTCCCCCCTGCAGTACCATCGGCGCTGTGAGGCTTAGCTTCCGGGTTCGGAATGTAACC